>NZ_JBFAKG010000096.1:15020-35841 GCF_040655595.1 Saccharopolyspora sp. NPDC050389 | reverse complement strand
ACACGGTCGGCGGGACGCTCGTGGCAGCCTGGCCCTGCTGCCTGCTGACGCTCGTTTTCTGCTGGCTCCCGCCGATCAACCGCTACGCCAAGGCGGTGAAGCTGGCCCGCTGACCGCGGCCGCGCGCTGCGGATATCGAGGCCCGTCGGGAACCGGCGGGCCTCGCCGCCTAACGACCGGTGACCGTCGCGAACACCTTGTCCAGAACGGCGGCGTCCGCGACTCCGCTCGCCAGGCGATGAAACCGTCTGGGCGCACCAGCAGCGCGCCGTCGTTGTCGAGATTCACCGAGGACGCCCACTCCTCGTCGAGTCGCACGGCGCGCACGCCGATCTCGCGCGCCGCCTCGCACCAGCGTTGCCCTGCCGGGCCTTGTACCGCGCCAAAACTCGATTCGTCGGCGTGATCTGCCCGATCCCCCGAAACTTCAGGTGCGGGCCGCGCCAAGCGGTACAGCGGCCGGCCCGCGTGGTTGTGACAGTCAGCGGTACTTGGCACCGTAATCGCGTTGCGAACAGGCGGTCTAGAGCACAGTGTCAACCGTAGTTGGCGCCATCGGTCAGCGGTACTTGGCAGGGCCGACGGTTGCCAGCGCGGAATGACCATTGCGGGTGCTCGGCGGGCGCGCTGACCGATTATTGCCAATGTGTGCCATACGAAAAGCGCCCAGCGCCGCTGGTGAGGGAGGTAAGGCTGCGCCTCCGCCGCGGCTCGGGTGCTGCGGAGGGGTTTGGCACACCTGGTGGTTTCCAGCGCACGCCATCACAAACGCGGGCTAGCCGATCTTGCCTAGGAAGTAGCCAAGGAACAGGAAAACTGTGCTGCTCACGGCCGTGACTGCCCAGTCGTCGGCTGTCCTCTTCCAAAAGGAAGGCCGTTCGGCTCGATAGACATTCCTCAACACCGCACTACTCTGTGGCCCGCTCCGGGCTGAGCCAACCACAAGCCAGACCAGGAGACCAACGAAAAGTGCTCCAATCGCCACGAGCACGAACCACGCTGCCACGACCATGGCTGGATGCAGCGGAGGTCGGTTCGTTGGCTCGTCGCGGAGTTCGTTGAGAAAGATTGAGACCATCAGGATCGCGATGAGCAGCAGGGCAAACGACGCTGCCCGAAGATCCTTGAACAGAGACGGGGAGAATCGCCGCCTGGAGGTTTTGCAGACTTCTACGATTCGACCGGCCACGCCTCGCATGTGCATGTCGGGATCGAACATGACGAGCTTCGCTTCCCGCGACCGAAGCGTGACCCGGATTCTCTTCGCTCCGTCGCCAGACGCCGTGATTGCCACAGAGTCCAACGCTTCGGGCAGGGCCGAGCGGAGAGGTCGGCGGCTGAGGTAGCGACATACCCAGGTACTTCGATACGTGGTGTGCCGACTTCGCTGACCGCCTGGATGATCTGCTCAAGCTCGTCGCGGTAGAGAACCAAGTGCCCGAGGTGCATCGCGTCCAGATCGCGCACGTACCCGCCCACGATCGGCACGGTTTTGAGACGGCTCGGCACCAGCCCGGGACAGTGGCTGCTCGGCCAGCGGCTCGACGCGACGCGGGTACTGCTGGAACAGACCAACCTTCCGGTGGAAGCCATCGCCACCCGGGTCGAACTCGCCTCGGCGGTCAACCTGCGCCGCCACTCGCGACGTGATTGGAATGCCAATCGTCATCGCGGTGGTCTCACGGCTTCTGGTGGTCTGGTGCCAGGACGCGCCAGGCGATGATGGCACCGGCGATGGCGAAGGCGGCGCAGATGAGCATGGCGATGCTCTGCGCCTGGGTGAACGCGAGGTGCGCGGCGCTGATGAGGTGCTGTTGCTGGTCGGTCAGTTCACTCAGGGTGCTGCCCAGGGATGATCCGGCGTGGACGTTCAGCGTCGGGGGCGCGAAGTGCCGGTAGCCGGCGGCGACGATGCTGCCGATGAGGGCCACGCCCAAAGCGATGCCGAGTTGCTGGTGCGTGTCGTTGAGGGCCGAGCCCATGCCCGCGCGGTCTGGTGACACGGCTCCGAGGACAGTGGTGTGGACCGCTGGCGAGGCGAGTCCTGATCCGGCTCCCGCGAGGAACAGTCCCGTGGCGATGACCGCGTAGCCGCTGGTCGGGGTGAGCATGGCAAGGACGGCGAAGCCGACTGCGGTGGCAGCGAAGCCGGTCATGATCGAGCGGCGGTAGCCGATGCGGCCGGGGAGCCGTCCACCGATCGGCGAGGCCCCGACCACGCCGATGGCCAAGGGGATGATCGCGAGACCTGCTTGCAGAGGGGTGTATTCCAGGACGTGCTGGAGGTGCTGGGTCAGGATGAACAGCACGCTGCCGGTGCCGATGGCCAAGACGGCGACCGCGGCGCTGGCCCCGGCGAACCGGCGGTCCCGGTACAGGCTCATCTCGATCATCGGGGACTGCGCACGCCGCTGACGCACCCCGAACACGACCGCGCTGGCGACGGCCAGGGCGAGGCATGCGAGCACGACCGGCGACAGCGGCCCGTGATCGGAAGCGAGGATGATCGCGGCGACGAACGAGCCCATAGCCAACGTGACCGCGGCCGCGCCCACCAGATCGATGCAACGATGCTGCCGGTCGCGGGATTCGGGGACCAGCCAGGCGATCAGCACGATCGCCACTGCCGCCAGGGCGGCATTGATCACGAAGATCCCCGGCCATCCCCACTGCTCGACCAGCACGCCACCGACGAGCGGTCCGACAGCCATCGCGGCCGAGCCAACCGCCGACCAGACCGCGAACGCCTTGACCCGCTCGCCAGGCTCGAACACGTGCACCAGGATCGCCAGCGTGCCTGGCATCACCAACGCCGCGCCGACGCCCATGAGCGTGCGGGCCGCGATCAGCCACAACGCCGTAGGCGCGAACGCCGCCGCCACCGAGGTCGCGGCCAAGATTCCCAGCCCAACGATCACCGCCAACCGGCGGCCGTAACGGTCCGCGATCAGCCCGGCGGCAACCAGGAGCCCGGCGAAGACCACGCCATAGGAGTTGAGGACCGCCTGCAACTCGGCCGGGTTCGCCCCAAGCTCGTCCTCGATGGTCGGGATTGCGACGTTGAGGATCGTGTTGTCGACGACGATCACCGTGAGCGCCACGCAGACCGCGCCCAGGATCACCCACCGCCGGGGATCACGCCGGATGCCACTGACCACACTTTCACCTACATTCATGGTTTCAAACCTACAGTGTAGGGGAAATTCAGTGTCGATAAGGTGAGGGCATGGTCGTAAAACGCAACGAGGACGTGCCCGGTGCGGTGTGGTTCCGTGAACCGCAGCAACGCCGCAAAGCTCCCGCGCTGAACCGTGAGCGCATCGTCGCGGCTGCCGTCGACCGGCTCGACCGAGAAGGAATCGACGGGCTGAGCCTGCGCAAGATCGCCGGCGACCTCGACGTGCACGCCACGAGCCTGTACTGGCATGTCGCGACCAAAGGCGACGTTCTCGACCTCGCACTCGATGAGGTCTTCGCCGAGATCACACTTCCCGACGGCCACAGCGCAACGGACTGGAAAGAGGTCGTGCTGACCTATATGCGGCAGCTTCGTGCGATGCTCTTGCGCCACCCGTGGGCAGCGCCGCTCGCCAGCACCCGGCCCCTGGCGGGACCACACGCGCTGGCACGCTCTGAGACCGTCTACGCCGCGCTTGACAGGGCCGGGTTCGAAGGAATCACCCTCTCAGCGGCCGCTGCCTCGATATCGAACCTCGTCATCGCCACCGCCTCATCCCAAGCCGCCTGGGCCAGGCAAGCAGAGGCCAACAGCCGGAACGCCCTGCGCCAGCGCATCGCCCACGATCAGGAGCTCTACCCGACACTGGCCACGCACCTGGCAGACTTCCTCGGCGACTGGGACTCACAGTTCGAAATCACCGCCCAGACCCTCATCACAGGCCTCGACGCCGGACGCAAGCAAGACACACGCTGACGCCTGCCGAGCCACCACCAGTTTCACCCACACTGCTGGCGCCCGGGCTTGCCGAGTTCGCGGACGCAGTCGCCGAACGCGCTGATGCCGGAACTGAACATGAACGAGCCGAGTAGTTCGTAGGATCGGCGGCAATCGGTGTGGTTGCAAACGGGCGTGGTCACCATGATTTCGTCCGCGCCCGCCTCCTCGAGCACGGCGTCCAGCTTGCTGCGTACGGTGGCGGGCGAGCCCGCCAAGACGCTGCGGGAGCGGGCAGCGATCTCCTCGCGGTCTGCGGCGGTGTAGGGGTACGCTGCAGCGTCTTCCGCGCTTGACGATCACCGAACCGGGGCAGCTTGCTCGCCTCGACATACACCGACGCGACCGCCTCGGCGGCATCCTCCACGAGTACCAGCACGCCGCCTGACCTGGCTGGATGACATTCTCGGCAAGGGCGCCATTTCAATGCCCATCGTCCGCATCAAAGCCTCAACCAACACCCACCGGAGCACGATCCGACCGCCGTGATCCCGCTCGACGGACCCATCCGGCATCGCAGAGTCGTCAACGGCCTGATCAACGAGTACGCCCGGGCCGCTTGATCCCGATCAACGAAACCCCCACTCAAGGGCATGCACTGAGTTTTGGCGCCCTACAGGCTGTCGCCAACACCCGTGGGTTCAGGACCCGCGCATGCGGTTCCAGACCCCGCTACTAGTGATCCCGCGGCGGTTGCACCCAGGACCTTGAGGAAATGGCGGCGGTTGGAATCGCCCGATGCCTGAGCCTCGGACACAGCGCGGGCAATCACATCGCACATAGTGCTCTTTTCGTTCGGTGTGCTGCCGGTCACCCGATCACCGCGCGGTGTTCCTCGCTGATGACGAAACTCCCCTAATACCAGGATTTTTGGGGAAGCCGGCGGATCCGAAAGCGACGTTGGCCAAATCCGACGCTTCCCAACATCAGCATTGCGGACAACCTTCGACGGGATATCGCCAACTGCCGCAGCCGCAGTTGTTGTTTGCTCCCAAGAGGTCGCGAAATTTGGAACCGGTTGTGCGCTGTGGTGAGGTTGGCGTCAGGCAAGCGGCGAAGCCGCTTCCTGCCACTCTCTTGTCGGTGCGGTAGAAGACGTACGTGCTGCCGTTCCGGCCTGTACCACGTGCTCGACGTCTACGTCGCCCACCACAACGCCGGGCGCAGCCACCGATGCGACGAGATGCTTCTGCGTGCGTCTGAAGACGAACCGAACATGATCCCCTTCCCTGCCCCGATCGACAGGATCCGACACCCGCAGCGTCTCGGTGGACTGCTCAACGAGTACCGGCCCGCCGCATGAAAGTCCAGGCCAGAACCGATAACCGAAGTTTTCGACCAGTACATGCACTATTCCAGCCGGTAGGTCATTTCGTCACCGATCAGGCCGTTCCAGACCCGGTCGCCGTAGTCACCGTCGATGGCGGAGGGGGCGATCGACCGGAAGATGCCGTGGATCGTCCGCCGAAATTGCCCGTACTCCTCGTCGTCGCGGGTGGTGGCGAAACCAAGGCCCCAGGTGGCAACGGCGAGGCAGCGCAAGAACTCCGCGAGGGACGCGTTCACCGGCCGGTAGGAGGCCGGGCTTGCCGCGGTCACCGCACCGCTGGGTTCAACGCACACAACGTCGTTCCAGCCGTCGCGGACGCGCCCCAGCACGATAGGTGTGCGGAGGTGCCCGCCATGTCCAGGGCCGAGATGCTCCTCGGCCGTCTTGAGCCCGGGGAGGAGTTCTTCCATGTCGGTGAACCAGAAGGTGTTGGCCGGCAAGCCGACCTCGGTGAGCAGCCGTGCCGTCTGGTGATCGGCCGCCAACGGCCCGAGCAGCTGTGCGGCTACGGTGACGGGGCCACCACCAACGCGGTACAGGATCTCGAGATCGGCTCGCTGCAAGGGAACGTCGCCGCGCCAGGCCGGGAGGAACCGCCAGCGGGACAGCTGAACGGGCGCGCGATCGGCGGCAAGCCTGCGGGATCGCCGCTGCGGTGCGGCGCCGATCTGGAGCAACGCGACCCCGCCGATCCCGGCCAGCACGACCCGCCGTCCAGGCAGGACGTGCGCGTCGGTGTCGCAGGTGACCGGGTCGTAGTCACGACCCTCGGTCGGCTCAAACGACGGGAGATCCAGACGCGGCTCGATTTCTCCGGGCGCCCGATCGCGGACAGGGCCTACCTCAACGCACCGATACGGGCTTGCTGGACGGCGCATCGGAGCCGGCCCATCACCTTCAACGAGGCAAGGCCAGCCCCTCGTCATCCCTCGCATGCAGTTCGGTTGCTGGAACGACGCCAACTTCCCGGTGCTGGCAGTGCCTGCCGGACTCAGCCCCAGCGACACCGTGGGGCTTGATCATCCGGCAGGCGTTCGCCTCCGTGCCAATTGATTATTCGCCGTCCACCCGGGTGTGACCGGTCAGAGGCAGCAGCTGCTTCCGGAGACGCAGCCGGTACTCCCGGACACCGTCGACAGACGGCGCGCCACGAATGGACCACGTTCCTCGAAGCCCTGTCGGGTTCCAGAAGTTGGCCGCGCTCGTGACCTGCGGTGATCGACGGGCGGCGGCAATCGAGGCATGATCGTGTGCCGTGTCGTCGCGCCTGCTATACCTGATCTTCGTTCGGCTTCTGGAATGGCTGCTGCTGCTCAGCCGTTCGTCGGCGGCCAAGGACGTGGAATTGCTGGTTCTGCGCCACGAGGTCGCCGTGCTCCGCAGAACGACCCCCAAGCCGCGCCTGGACTGGGCCGACCGCGCAGTCTTCTCCGCGCTCATCCGGCCGGTGGCCGTAGGTGCTGGAGACATTGACGATCGAGCCCTTGGCCTGGCGCAGGTGAGGCAAGGCGGCGTGGGCGAGCAGGCTGGGCGCGGTCACGTTGAGGACGAACAGGCTGGCGATGCCGTCGGCGGTGGTTTCGGCCAACGGCATCACTTTGGTGGCACCGGCGTTGTTGACCAGCACGTCCAGGCGTCCCCATTGGCTGGTCGCGGCGTTGACCACAGTCGATTTGGTCTACGGATCTTGATCATCCCATCGCGGGGACCTGGGACATCACGATTCCCGTCGAATCTTTCCACGGATCGTTGTCTTCGTCGTGGATGAAAGGGAGATCGCGTAGATGCTTGGAGCTTCAGCGGCGGGAATGGCGGCGAGCGCATTGCTGGCGGCCTGCCACATGTGGTCGTGGAATGTCGTGTGCTGGGCCTTCTTGCCTACCGGGTTTCGCCGAAGGTCCGTCGGTAGGCGCCGGGTGTGGTGCCAAGGTGCGCCCGGAAGTGGCGGCGCAGGTTGACCGCCGAGGCGAGTCCGACCCGGGTGGCGATGGCTTCCACCGGAAGGTTGGTCTGTTCCAGCAGTACCCGTGTCGCGTCGAGGCGCTGGCCGAGCAGCCACTGTCCCGGGCTGGTGCCGAGCTGTTCGGTGAACCGCCGGGCGAGAGTTCGGCTCGACAGCCCGGCGCGTTCGGCGAGCCAGCCGACGGTCAGGGTGTCGAGCTGGGAGGTGGCCCACTCCAGCAGTGGCGCCAATGACTCGTCCGCCCTGGCAGGGGCGGGCTGTGTAGCGTACTGGAGTTGGCTGCCCTCCCGGTGTGGCGGCAGCACCATGTTCCGGGCGATCTGGACGGCGTATGCCGCGCCGTGGTCGGAACGTACGAGGTGCAGGCACAGGTCGATGCCCGCGCCGGTTCCGGCGCTGGTCGCCACGTCGCCGTGGTCCACGTAGAGCACGTCCGGGTCTACCTGCACCTCGGGGAAGGTGGCGGCGAGTTGGGCGGTTTGGCGCCAGTGGGTGGTGGCGCGGCGGCCGTCGAGCAGTCCGGCCTGAGCGAGGACGAACGCCCCCGTGCAGATGGCGGCGATCCTCGCCCCGCGCTGGTGGGCAGCGCGCAGCGCCTCGGTGACGGTCGGCGGCGCCGGTGTGCCGGGCGGCTGCCAGCCGGGGACGATCACGGTGTCTGCCTCCTGCAGGGCCGTCAGCCCCGCGTCGACGAGCATCGCGTAGCCGGCGGTGGTCTGCAGGGGACCGGGACGCTCGGTGCAGATCCGGAAGTCGTAGTGGGCCGGCACGTCCTGCCGGACGGTGCCGAAGACCTCGGCGGCACAGGCGAGTTCGAAGGGTGACTGGGGCGGGTTGAGCAGGGCCACCACTCGATGACGGTTAATGGCAGGAATATACCTATGGATGTCTTTTTGGACTCTCGGCCGGGAGGTAGGCCCCGGTCACAGTGGTCCCATGAGTGAAACCACTGAAGCGGGCGTGCTGAGAACCGCAGTCCAGGTCGACGGCGAAACGGCCAGCTACCTGACCGCAGGGCAGGACGGCCCGGCCGTGTTGCTGCTGCACGGAACGTATTGGAGCCGGGTGTGGCTTCCGGTGCTGGGCCGCCTCGCGGAGGCGGGGCTGCGGCCCCTTGCGGTCGATCTCCCCGGACTGGGGCGCTCGGGAGGCGAGCTCACCCTGGAAACGGCCACGGTCCCAGCCCTTGCGGACTGGGTGGCGCGATTCGCGTCCGCGCTGAAGCTCTCCGGGCCGATCGCCGTGGCAGGTCATGACATCGGCGGCGCCGTCGCCCAGCATCTCCTCGCCCACGATCTGCTGGAGGTGTCCCGGCTGGCCTTGGTCAACTCGGTCGCCTACGACTCCTGGCCAGCGCCCCACGTGGCCCGGTTCCGGGACCCGGTGGTCGCCGCGGCGACCACCGCCGATGAACTTCTCGCCGCCCGCCGGCAGGCCGTGACATCGGCGTTGGCTGGTGCCGCCACCGAGCAGCTGATCATTGACTATCTGGATCCGTGGACCGATCCGCGGGTCCGCCGCTCCTGGCTGGCCATGGCGGGCGCGGCGGAAAGCCGCTACACCCTTGATCTCGTTCCCGCGCTGCGGCGGTCCACGACGCCTAAGTTGCTGATCTGGGGCGAGGACGACGCCTTCGAGAAGGTGGAGTACGCCGAGAAGTTCGCCTTGGAGATCCCGCAATCCACGCTCATACGTATCCCAGAAGCGGACCACATCCCCACAGAGAACGCCCCCGGCCAGATCGCCCGCGCCCTCATCGATTTCTTCACGGCGTAGAGGTCTTACTGTTCTGCACGGCTGACTTTTGCCCTGCGCTTGGCCAAGGAGAACAGCACCTGGGGCCACCGGCGCATACAAGGCGAACTCGTCCGCCTCGGCTACCCCATCGCCCCGTCCACGGTCTGGGCAATCCTGCATTCCGCGGGAGTTGACCCCTCGCCGCAGCGCTCCGGCCCACCTGGCTTCAGTTCCTCACCGCC
Source organism: Saccharopolyspora sp. NPDC050389 (assembly GCF_040655595.1). Classification (NCBI taxonomy): domain Bacteria; kingdom Bacillati; phylum Actinomycetota; class Actinomycetes; order Pseudonocardiales; family Pseudonocardiaceae; genus Saccharopolyspora; species Saccharopolyspora sp. NPDC050389. The sequence continues at coordinate 26,614 of NZ_JBFAKG010000096.1, read as the reverse complement.
CAGGCCCACGGCATCATTGCCGCCGACTTCCTGCACCTCGACACCGTGGCGCTCAAGCGCGTGTACGCCCTGGTCTTCATCGAGCACGGCACTCGCCGACTGCACCTCGCCGGCGTCACCGCCCATCCCACCGCCCGGTGGACCGTCCAGCAGGCCAGGAACCTCGCCATGACGCTTGGATGCCACATGGACTCGCTGCGCTTCCTGCTCCGGGACCGGGATGCGAAGTACACCCACGCCTTCGACGCCGTCTTCGCAGCCGACGACGTGAAGATCGTGCTCAGCCCACCGCAGGCACCGAAAGCGAACGCGATCCGCGAGCGAGTCGTGGGCACCCTACGCCGCGAGCTCCTCGACCGGATCCTGATCTACAACGAGGCCCACGCTTCGAACGTGCTCACCGAGTACATCCGGCACTACAACCAGCACCGCCCCCACCAGTCCCGGCACCAACTACCCCCGGACAACACCGAACCACCACCAGCCCGGCCACCGTCACCGACCTCCAGGCCCACCAGATCCGGCGACAACCCATCCTCGACGGCCTAATCAACGAGTACCACCACGACGCTGCCTGACCGCACGGCATTGCCCCGGTTCACAAGGCCGAATCATATTTTCGAGCGGCACACGGCTGCTGGTTGCACTACCGCGAGTATGCCGACGAGCTCGATGACTCGGCATGCACGTCATCACCCGAGCTGAGACGTAGATCTGACCGCCAGGGGCAGGAAGATCACCCCGGGCCCGCTGTGGCGCGGAGCAGGCGACCTGGGATCCCATCCATTGCAGGTAGTCCTGGTCGGCGGGCAGCGTTTCGATCATCGAGACGACCGAAATGCCCGCCTGCTCGGCACGAACGCGCAGTCGAGCTCAGGCTGACGAGCACGCTCATCCAGAACTTGGCGGCTCCTGGCGGCTGCGTTGCCGTTCGAGGCTGCGTTCCAGATGTTCTGTCATCGCCTCGGCGGTGCGGTCGGGGATGCGGCGCAGTACGGCTCGGACGATTCGCTCGTGCTCTGCCAGGGTCTGTTCGCCCGCGCCCGGGATGCTGCTGAGCCGGAAAATGTGGAGGTGGGAGTGGAGTCGTTCCACAGCGTCCGCGAGCAGGGGGCGTCCTGCGGCCTCCGCGAGAGTGTTGTGGAAGCGCTGATCGAGTACCGCGAACTCGCGGTACTCGGCGTACCGGCTGCCGGAGCCTGGCCGGAACCGCATGTCCTCGACGATCTGTTCGAGCTGGTCGAGCTGGTCCTCGCTGGCGTTGCTGGCGGCGAGGGCCGCCGCCTTCGGCTCCAGCAGCAGCCGCATCTCGAAGAGCTCTTCCAGGTCCTGCGGGGTGAGCAGCTCGGTGGCTCGGTACCCGGCCTGTGAACGCTTCACGACCAGGCCGTCGGATTCCAGCCGGGCGAGGGCCTCACGTACCGGGGTGGGTGACACCTGGAGGTCACGGGAGAGGGCCTCGATTCCGACCCTGGCTCCGGGTGCGATCTCGTGGTCCATGACCATGGCCTTGATGGATTCGTAGACGCGGTCGGCGAGGGCCTGCCGCTGCGGCGACGTCTGGCGAGCCGAGCGGTCCGCTGGTTCTACCCGGTGCCGGGGACCGGGGAGGTCTTCCGACAACATCCGACCTCCTCGGCTGGTGGAATGTGCGGCGTACGGACGCGGACAGTTTATTGATCGGCGAGACTCTGACGGGATAGCACCTGGCGTTCCAGGCCGTAGACGCGGCGTGCGTTGCCCGCGAAGACGGCAGCCCGCTCCGTTTGCGAGAGCGTGGCGCTGAGCTGTTCCGCGACACCAACGACGGCTGCGTACTCTGCCGCCAGAGTGCACACCGGCCAGTCGGAACCGAAGAGGATGCGGTCGGGCCCGAAAAGTCGAAAGGCGTGCTCGGCGTACGGCCGCATTCCCTCGACGGTCCAGTGCTGCCAGTCGGCTTCGGTCACCAGGCCGGAGAGCTTGCACTCGACGTGCGGCAGCGCGGCGAGCCGGGCGAGGTCGTCGGCCCAGGGCCGCAACGCACCGGAGGCCACCGGCGGTTTGCCAAGGTGGTCTAGCACGAACCGGCAGCCGGGCAGCGCGGCCGCGGTCTGCACGGCGGCCGGCAACTGCGTCGGGGTGACGAGCAGTTCGTAGACGAGTCCGGCCTCGGCAACCGCGCGCAAACCCCGGCGTACGTCAGGGCGGCACAGCCAGCGCGGGTCGGGCTCGTCCTGTGCCTGGTGTCGGATGCCCGCCAGACGCCGCCCACCGGGCAGCTCCCGCAGTGCGGCCAGACGGTCCGCGATGGCGGGGTCGGTGAGATCGGCCCAGCCGACGACCGCCGCGACCGGCCCGGGGCCGGCCGCCAGGCGCAGAAGTTCGGCGGTCTCCCGCTCGTCCGGCACGGTCTGCACCACAACGGTGTGGTGTACCCCGGCGGCGCGGGCCTGCGGCTCCAGCTCCGCGAGGAGGAAGTCGCGGCGAAGCGGCCGCAGGGCTTCTCCGGTGATCCACGGCTGGTCTCGCACCGACAGATCCCACACATGGTGGTGCGCGTCGACCCGGCTGTCGGCGCATGTGGTGTCCGGGCGACCGCCGTCGTCGCGCCCGCCCGCTGGCCGCCCCGTCACGAGGTCACCTCCGGCACGGCGGAGCCCTCGGGTAACAGCCCCTCCGCCGCCAGGTCGGCCCACAATTCCTCGGGAACGGGTGCTCTGACCGCCGCGATGTTCTGCCGCACCTCGTCCGGGGTGCGCATACCGGCCAGTACCGTGCGCACCACCGGATGACGGCCGGGGAACGCCAGTGCCGCAGCGGCCGGGGTGACGTCGTGACGGGTGCAGACCGCCGCGATCCGCTGTGCTCTGCGCAGCAGGTGTTCGGGGGCGGCGGAGTAGTCGAAAGGGGCGCCGGGCCCGGGGGCGGCCAGCAGGCCGCTGTTGAACACCCCGGCGCCGACGATGTCGACGCCCCGCTGCTGGCAGAGCGGAAACAGCTCGCGGGCAGCCCCGGCATCCAGCAAGGTGTATCGACCGGCGATCAGCAAGCAGTCGACGTCGGTCTCCCGGACGAAGCGGGCCGGAACGGCGGTGTGGTTGGTGCCGACGCCGACAGAACCGATCACGCCTTCCGCACGCAGTCGTTCCAGCACCGGATACGCCTCGCCCAGGGCCTGTTCGGCGTGGTCTTCGGGGTCGTGCAGGAAGACGATGTCGACGTGATCGAGACCGAGCCGCCGCAGGCTCTCGTCGAGGGAGCGCAGCGCGCCTTCGCCGCTGTGGTCGGTCACCCGCACGCGGTTGGGAGTGCCGTAGAACCCGGCGATGCCCTGGACGTCCGCTGCCGGCCCGTCGTGCGGGACGAGCAGGCGGCCGACTTTGGTCGACACCACGTACGAGCCACGCGGTTTGTCGGCGAGGAAGCGGCCGAGCCGCTCCTCGGACAGGCCGACGCCGTAGTGCGGAGCAGTGTCGAAGTAGCGGATGCCCGCTTCCCAAGCGGCCTCAAGCGTGGCGTGCGCTTCATCGTCACCGAGTGGTGCGTAGAGGCCGCCGAGCGACGCCGCACCGAAGCCCAGGCTGGTGACGGGAAGCCGGGCGCGGCCAAGGAACCGCGTGGGGAGCCCGCCGTCCGCGCTCATGGTGCGTTCACCGGCGCAGCCGGGCGCAGCCGCAGGCCCTGCATGCCGCCGTCGATGGCGAGGGCGGTGCCGGTGGTCGCCCCGGCGAAGGGGCTCGCGAGGTAGCAGACGGCGGCGGCGACCTCCTGCGCGGAGACGAGTCGGCCGGTGGGCTGGCGGGCTTGGAGGGCGGCCCGTTCGGCGGCCGGGTCGGCGGCGGCGTCGAGGAGACGGCCGACCCAGGGGGTGTCCACGGTGCCCGGGTTGACGCAGTTGACGCGCACGCCCTCGCGTACGTGGTCGGCGGCCATGGCTCGGGTGAGTGCGAGCACGGCGCCCTTGCTGGCGCTGTAGAGGGCGCGCTGCGGCAGACCGGCGGTGGCCGCGATGGAACAGGTGTTGACGATGGCGGTGCTGCCAGGCCGAGCTGCCGCACCGCGCCGCAGCCACGGGAGGGCGGCGGCGCTGACCCGGGCGATGCCGATCACGTTGACGTCGAGGACATGCCGCCACTGCGACTCGTCAATGTCCTCGACCGTGCCTTGAGCGCCGATGCCCGCGTTGTTGACCAGGATGTCGAGGCGTTGGAAGCGCTCGCCGACAGCGGCCAGCGCCGCCTGCACGGAGGCCGTGTCGCTGACGTCGCAGACCTGTCCGTGCTGCCCGTCGGGCAGGTTGTCGGTCGTGAGGTCGAGGACGCAAACCTCGGCGCCGCGGCGGGCGAGTTCGGTCGCGATGGCCAATCCGATGCCGGAGGCACCGCCGGTCACCGCGGCCACGAGCCCACCGAACTCGGCGTCGGGTGCGATTTGTTCCGTCTGCTCTGCCATGAATGCTCGCTGTCCTTCGTCCGTTCGTCATGGGTAGCGTCGGCGCGTTGTGCGTGCCGTGAAACCGGTGGGTGCGCCTGTGTCGGCCAAGGCGGGGTTGCCTATTCCATGAGGAAGAGCTGTTCCATGCCGGTCCACCACTCCCCCGGCGCGGCTTCCTCGACCGGCTCCTGGCAGGGGTCGGTGAGTTTCCACCACTCCTGCGTGGCCTCGTCCGCGGCGACCGCGGCGAGATCCGCCGGCAGGTCATCGCCGTGGTACTCGAAGTAGCTGAAGAGCCGGTCGCCGAGCAGATGGATCGAGTAGTTGGCGATGTTGCTGCGCCGCAACCGGTCGAGCACCGGCCGTGGGACGTTGCGGTGCAGTTCCCGGTATTCGGCGAGCTTCTCGGGTCGTACTTTGATGACCTGGGCGATGCGTTGCATGCCGGGCTCCCTTCGGTGACCGCGGGCTCGGCCGGTTTCAGCCGACGCGCGCGTCCCGCAGTGTCTGACGCTGGTGGCCGAGCCGGTCGATCTCCAGCTCGACGATGTCGCCGGCCTTCAGATAGGGAAACCGCCCGGAGAGCGCGACGCCTTGGGGCGTGCCGGTGTTGATGACGTCACCGGGGTCCAGGGTCAGGTAGTGGCTGAGGTGCCAGACGAGTTCGTGGACGCCGAAGATCATGTCGGCGGTCGAGGAGTCTTGGCGTGGCTCACCGTTGACCCGGCTGCGCAACGTCAGGGACTGCGGGCCGAAGGGTAGTTCGTTGGCGGGTACGAGCCAGGGCCCGAGTGGGTTGAACGTCTCGCAGGACTTGCCCTTGGACCACTGCCCGCCGGACTCGGCCAGTTGGTAGGTGCGTTCGGAGACGTCGTGCGAGATGGCGTAGCCGGCGATACAAGCCGCGGCCTCGGCTGCCGACGACAGGTATCGAGCAGGCCGCCCGATGACGACGGCGAGCTCGACTTCCCAGTCCACCTTCTCCGCGCCCGGGGGCAGCAGTACATCGTCGTAAGGGCCGACGATCGTGTTGGGGTGTTTGAAGAAGAGGACCGGGGCGGTCGGGGGCTCGCTGCCGGACTCCGCGGCATGGGCCGCGTAGTTCTGTCCGATGCACACGACGGCCGTCGGGCGGGCGACCGGAGCTCCAACCCGTAGCCGGTCAGCATCGGGGAGCAGTGGGAGGGTGCCCGCCTCCAGCGCGCGCCGGACCCGGCTGATCCCGCCGTCTGCGAGGAAGGCGCCGTCGATGTCGCGGGTGACGGGCGTCAGATCGCGGATCGCCCCCGTGTCATCGCGAACGGCCGGGCGTTCCCGGCCCACTTCCCCTAGTCGCATGAGTTGCATGGGCACTCCCCTTTAATTCGCGACATCACTCCAAAAATCCTATAGGAAACATGAAGCTCTGCGAACCCCTGTCGCGGTCCGGCTGCCGCAAGATTGAGAAACTTGGTGTACCGCAGCCCTTGACGACACAGTAGCCTCCATGCGTAATCTCCTCCGAGCATATTTCCTATAGGAAAATCTGGGTCTCGGGAGGATACATGGTCGACTCCGCGCGGTCCGTCGATGTAGGGCGGCTCTCGCCGGACCCCGGTCGGGAGGGCCCAGGTCCGCAGCAGGCCGACACCGCGGCACCCATGCCGCGTTTCGTCAAGGCAGTCGCCGTGCTTGGCGGCATGGCCGGCCTGCTGTACGGGTACGACTCCGGCGCGATCGCGACAGCACTGCCCTTCGCCACCGACCAATTCGGGCTCTCGCCGACTCAGCAGGGACTGGTCACGAGCCTGATCCTGCTGGGCGCGCTCCCGTCGATCGTGGTCGGTTCGCTGGCCGCCAAGCGGTACGACCGGCGGCACCTGCTGCTCGTCGCCGGCGTCATCTTCATCGTCGGCTCACTGGGCTGCGCCTTCTCGGTCAGCGTCGCCACCCTGCTCGTCTCGCGCTTCGCCCTCGGCCTGGCCGTGGGACTGGCCAACATGTTCGGCTTGATCTACCTGACCGAGCTGGCCCCGAAGCGCACCCGCGGCATGATCAGCGCTCTGTACCAGCTCAGCGTCAACATCGGCATTCTCGTCGCCTACGGCACCGGTGACGCCCTGCGCGGCTCCGGCTCGTGGCAGTGGATGCTCGGACTGGGCGCACTGCCAGCGGCCCTCTTCCTGGTCGGCATGCTGCTCAGCCCGGCGAGCCCGCGTTGGCTGACCCTGCGAGGCCGGGACGCCGAGGCACTCCAGGTGCTGCGGCGGTTGCGCATCTCGACGTCCGAGGCCGACGCCGAGGCCGCCGAGATCCGGCGGAGCCTGAGCCGGCAGGAGGCCGGGCTTCGCGAGTTGCTGCGCCGCTACCGCCCCGCCATGGCCATCGGCCTGACCCTCACCTTCTTCCAGGTCTTCACCGGCATCAACGCCGTGGTCTACTACGCACCAACGGTCTTCGCCGACGCCACCGGCCATTCCCCCGACACCGGGATCATCGCCAACTACAGCGTCGGCGGCGCCCTGGTGCTGTCCACCGCGCTGTCCCTTCCGCTGATCGACCGGCTGGGCCGGGTGAAGCTGCTCGCGCTGAGCCTGGGCGGCCAGGTACCGCCGCTGGTCCTGCTGGCACTCTTTCCCCACCAGTCGGTGCTCGACGTCATCTGCGTCTTCGTCTTCACCTTCGCCTTCGGTTTCGGCCTCGGCCCGGTGTTCTGGCTCTACGTACCGGAAATCCTGCCGCTGCGCGCCCGCGCCCTCGGCATGGGCGTGGTCACCTTCACCCAGTACCTGTTCAACTTCCTCTTCTCGCTGACCTTCCCCGATCTGCTGGGCGCCATCGGCTTCTGGGTCTTCGCCATCTACGCGCTGCTGTCCGCGCTCGGACTGGCCTTCGTGCTGACCCGCGTACCGGAGACGGCGGGCAGGTCCTTGGAGGACATCGAAACCACCTGGCGGCAACAGGCCGAACCCGCCTCGGTGCCAGGCACCTGACCAGGACACCAACCCCAATACCGGACCCCGCCGATCAGCAGTACAGGACGGCGAAAGCGGTCGGAGATACCGCGAGAGCAAGGGCAAGGAGTGACGCATGCGGGTCGCACTGCTCGTGACGTGCGTGAACGACACGCTGTATCCCGGCACAGGGATCGCGGCAGTCCAGCTGCTGGAGCGGCTGGGGGTGGAGGCGCATTTACCCCGCCACCAGTGACATCGAAAGCGTCCACAGTCCCCGCACCCGCCACGTCGTCCTGCTGGCCACCTGACCCGGCCCGCACGCCCTCCGTACCGAACGCCGCAACCCTCCGAAAGGCCCGCTCGATGACCACCATCACCAAGGTCGACACCCGGCTCGTCAACATCGAGCCCGAGGTGCTGCGCACCGACGCCACGCAGACCTTCGTACGCCAGGAGACAATCCTCGTCACGGTGGAGACCGACGACGGGCTGCGCGGCACCGGCTACTCGTACACCATCGGCACCGGCGGTTCGTCCGTCCTGGCGCTGTTGCGCGACCACCTCGCGCCTACCCTGATCGGTTCCGACGCCCGCGACATCGAAGCGATCTGGGCCAGGTCGCTCGCCTCGACGCGCGCCACCGCCTTCGGCGCCCTCACCTCCCTCGCCCTGGCCGCGGTCGACACCGCGCTGTGGGATCTCAGGTGCCTGCGCGCCGAGGAACCCCTGTGGCGCCTGGCCGGGGGTGCGCACGACCGGCTGCCGGTGTACGACACCGAGGGCGGCTGGCTCCACCTGCCCACCGAGGAACTCGTGGCCAACGCCGTGAAGTCGCGCGCCTCCGGACTGCGCGGTGCCAAGTTCAAGGTGGGCAAGCCGACCGCCGGGGAGGATGTCGAGCGGCTGGCAGCGGTCCGGGAGGCGGTCGGCCCCGACTGGGAGATCATGGTCGACGCCAACCAGTCGATGACCGGCGCCGAGGCCATCCGACGCGCCCGCACCTACGAGTCGCTCGACATCGCCTGGTTCGAGGAACCGCTGCCCGCGGAGGACGTGGCCGGACACCTGCGGTTGGCCCGTTCCACCACCGTGCCCGTCGCGGTCGGTGAGTCGATCTACAGCGTGGGGCACTTCGCCGAGTACCTGGCTGCTGGTGCCGCGGGCATCGTCCAGGTCGACGTGGCGCGGGTCGGCGGTATCACGCCGTGGCTGAAGGTCGCGCACGCCGCGGAGGCGTTCAACGTCAAGGTCGCGCCCCACTTCCTGATGGAACTGCACGCCAGCCTGGCCTGCGCCGTCCCGGCCGGCATGTACGTCGAGCACATCCCGCAGCTCGGCTCGATCACCCGCAGCGCGCTGCACATCGAGGACGGCTGCGTCATACCGCCAAAGGCTCCCGGCCTCGGCATCGAGTGGGACGAGGACGCCATCGCGAATCTGCGGGTCGCGTAGCGGACGGCCCGCTCAGTCCCGTCACCTCCCGTTACCGGTATCGACCGGGAGACCGTTCCCACTCCGCTCTCCATTTCGCCGCGAAGGAGCAGGAAATGGCAACATCTCAACACGCGCCCAGCGCCGTCCCGGAGACGTCGATGAAGCGCGTCATACCCGCTGCACTCATCGGTTCGGCGCTGGAGTGGTACGACTTCTACCTGTACGCGGTCGCCTCGGCACTCGTCTTCAACAAGATCGTCTTCCCTGCCCACGACGCATTCGTCGGCACGCTCGCCGCGTTCTCGACCCTGGCCCTCGGCTACTTCGTCCGGCCGCTGGGCGGCGCGCTCTTCGGCAGCCTCGGGGACCGGCTCGGCCGGCGCCACGTGCTGGTCGTCACCTTGCTGGTGATGGGCGGTACGACCGTACTGATGGCCTTCCTGCCCACCTACGAACAAGTCGGCATCTGGTCACCGGTCATGCTGGTGGTGCTGCGCATCGTCCAGGGGCTCGGCGCCGGGGCCGAGTTCGGCGGTTCCGCGGTCCTGTCCGTGGAATTCGCCCGGCCACGCCGTCGCGGCCTGCATGGGGCATGGCCGGCGTCGGGCGTGTACCTGGGGCTGCTGCTGGCGTCCGCAGCCATGGGTGCGGTCGCGAGCCTTCCGCCGAATGAGTTCCTGGCCTGGGGCTGGCGACTTCCGTTCGCCGCGAGCGTCCTGGTCATCGTCCTGGCACTGTTCATCCGGCTGCGCCTGCAGGAGTCGCCGGCCTTCCGCGAGGTGGACCGCAAGGACGAGGTGGCCAAGGCGCCGGTGCGGGAGGTGCTCACTCAGGAGCGCCGCGGCGCGCTCGTCCTGATCGGCACGCAGAGCGCCCAGACGGTGATGGCGTACCTCTTCCTGACTTTCATCACGTCCTACGTCAGCGACACCCTCCACATGGACGGCTCGGCCGGGCCGTTTGCGGTGACGGTCGCCGCGCTGGCAGCGCTGGTGGCGATGCCGCTGTTCGGGGCTCTTTCGGACCGGTTCGGCCGCCGCCCGGTGCTGCTGTTCGGCACGGTCTTCTGCGCGCTGTACGCCTTCCCGTTCTTCTGGATCATCGACACGACGCGCAGTCGATTCGGCCTAACGGTCGCGCTCGTCATCGGGCTCGGCCTTGGCGTCGCCGCGATGTTCGGCCCGCAGGGCGCCTACTTCGCGGAGCTGTTCTCTGCCCGGGTGCGGATGACAGGGCTCACTTTCAGCCGAGAGATCGGCGGAGCCATCGCCGGCGGGCTCACGCCGATCATCGCCCTGACACTCGTGGAGTGGGCCGGCGGCCGCTCCTGGGCGGTGTCGCTGTTCGCCGTGCTGGCATGTTTGGTCATCGGACTACCCGCGGTGTGGTTCGGCCCGGAGACCAGGGGGCGCTCCCTGCTGGCCTCGACCCGCGCCGATCTGGAAGCTTCCACAGGCTCCTTCGCGGACGAGCGGTCCGCGACGCCGGTGAACGCCGTTCAGCCCGACGAACCGGCGCTGCGGCCGCACGAGCGCCGCTGATCATCTCGTTCCCACCTTCGGCGGGATGACGGGCAGTACACCTCGGCCGCCTTCGCCGCCGTCTGCGACCGTTATGGCGTTCGACGGTCGATGGGCCGGGTCGGCTCCAGTTATGATAACGCCCTAGCGGAAGCATTTTTCGCGACGCTCAAACGCGAATTACTCCACAATGGACGAGCCGCGTGGGCTAATGAAGCCGAGGCTAGACAGCAGGTCTTTCGCTGGATCGCCTTCTACAACCACCGACGCCGGCACTCGGCACTGGACCACCACAGTCCCACCGACTACGAACGCAACCTCGAATCAACTACAGTGCGAGATCTCGCAGCATGAAACCCCGTGTCCACACTCCCGGGGGAACTCCACAGGTCCCTTCGAGCTCGCCTGCCGACGAGCGGTCATTGCGGAAACTGGCCGGCCGCTTCGGCTATCGCTACGTGCCCCCAGCCGTCTCGGCCGCGCGTACCCAGTCGACTTTCCCATGTTCTGCAACGGATATCGCCCCTGATAAACCGTGGCCGCTGCGCACCGTCACCGCACGCATCGCGACAAGGCAGGAGCGTTCAGGATGAGCCGTCGCTGCCGCAACCAGGCTCCGTCCGCAGCCTGGACACGATCCGGTAGTCGACGTGAACCTCGCGGTATGTGACGCCCGCGAGAACGGGGTCTGGGAGGTGGGTGCGCTCGCTGCCAGACACCGACTCCTCGCCGGGATGGCCTGTGAATTCGACCTGGGTGTCCGGCACTTCGTGAAAGCGCATCTCCCGCGCGTACACCATGCTGGTGAACGTCACCTCCGCTGCTCCATCGACGGTCACTGGTTCACATCCCGTCCAGTCGGTCTGGGCCGCTTGGGAGGCTCCCGCCGTGGCCCGCCTGACGCCCAGCGTTCGGTGGGTGTGCCGGCCTGGGCGCCACGTCTGGCTTTTCCCCCTGCTCGCTCCCGTGGGCGTTGACCGCCCTTGGTGGGACGGCTCGTGTCTTCGTCACCGACGGCTTCCCCGACATCTTCGACCGCTTGGTCCACAGTTCGTCCGACCTGTTCGACGGCGCCTCTGGTGGTTTCGCCCACCTCTTCGACGGTCTCGCCGACGTCTTCGACCGCTTCACCCGCACCGCGCCCGACCTGCTTGACCGCCTCACCAGTACCTCCCCCGACCTCTTCGACCGCCTCACCCGCACCGCGCCCGACCTGCTTGACCGCCTCACCAGTACCTCCCCCGACCTCTTCGACCGCCTCACCCGCACCGCGCCCGACCTGCTTGAC
>NZ_JBFAKG010000096.1:0-14920 GCF_040655595.1 Saccharopolyspora sp. NPDC050389 | reverse complement strand
CGCCTCACCAGCTCCCTCACCGATACCCTTGGCCGCCGACTCCACGCCCCGGGTCACGTGTTCGAGGATTTGCGGGTTGCGGTCGATCGTCTTCAGCACTCGGTCCAGGATCGCGGCGACGTTGTCGAGGCGAACCTTCAACAGCGCCTGCGCCTCGACGCCCTTGATCTCGAGCGCTACGCGCCCCAGTGCCGCGTCCACCCCGACATTGAGCTTGAGCAGGTCCAGGACCTCGGCTTGCAGGGACACCCGGGCGCGGAGATCCTCGACCTCGAGGCTGATCTCGTCCACTTTCAGGACAGGGATGTCCAGGAAAACGTCCGGCGGCTCGTTCGCCTCGCCGCCTAGCTCGAGTTCGTCGTAGCTCTGCTGTTCGTCGGTGTCGCCATCCTCCGGCTCGACCTCGAACCGGTCCTCGCCGGGTTCTTCCGATGCACCCTCGGACATGTCTCCCACACCCCTGAAATGTCCTGGAGGTTCGTGACGCCGTGCCGCCAAGGTAAACCCGCAACGTCGCGGGCACCGGGCAACGAGCGACCGGAAATCTGCCGGTAGCCGGCCGTGAGTCGTCTGGGCCGCCATAGCTGCCACACGACTCACGGCCCGTTTCGCCACCGCGATCCAGGGTTGGTGCGGCTGAACCGCCCCTTTTTGTGATGCAGCCCTGGCTCAGGGGCATGTCGACGTTGAATCCGGACCCGCTCTTGGTTCCTGGGCGCATGTAGTCGTGCGGCGCGTGTGGATATGGACGCCTCCGCGTGCTCGGCCGTGGGCGAGGTCGGCGGCGCGCAGACAGCAGCGCACCCACATGTTGAGTTGCATTTCCTTGGCCAGCCGCGCTCGTGCGTAGAGCAGATTCACCAGCCGGGTGCTGGGGCGCGCCCAGGCTTCGATCTCGAATCGAACCGCCTTTTCCTCCGGCCGGGCGCGGAACTCGATCTGCCCGGCTTCGAGGTGCCCCCGCAGCGTCACCATCCGAAACGAAGCGTCCTCGCAGGCCACAACCCGGACCGGCGCGTTCCACGGCCCCGGCATCCGGACCACGAGCTCGTCACCGACCCGCAGACCACCTTCCCTACCTCGGGTTCGTTGCACCGTCGCGACCTCGCGCGGGAAGGCTCGGTTGAGATCGGTCATGACCACCGCCATCAACGTGGGGGCGTCGAGGTCGCCGGCCTCGATCCGCACGCTGAAGGTGCGGTGGAACAGCTGGCCGGTCCCATCACCGACCAGCTGGCAGCGCTCGTCGATGAGGTCATCGGGCAACGCAGGGGGCAGGTCCGACTCATCTCCGCACTCCTCGCTCCGGTGCAGCGGCGTGATCTGCCACAGGTAGCGCCACGAGATCAAAGCCATGCCAAGCAGCAAACGCGCCACCGAGAGCGCGCGGCGGACGAAAGAAACCTTGGACGCCACAACGGCACTCCTTTCGCGCGGATTGCCCGGGCCGGGCATGCTCGTGTCATGCCCCGAAACGCCAGCGATGACACGGGGAGGACCAGTGGTCGTTCGGGCACTGCATCAGGTCGGGCTGCGCAGCACCCATCTGCAGGTGCTGTCGCTGGGGTCGGTTCTGCTGTGCTTGGGCCTGTGGGTCAGGGCCAAGACCGTCGACGAGGAACAGCGCGGCAACGCCGAGCGCCGAGCCCTGTTCACCGGTTTGTGGCCACCAACGCTGTGGTTGATCGGTGCTTCACTGCACGAACTCGAACGAAGTCGCGATGCGCGCTCGACTGCTCCGCGGCGTTGACTACGTCTCAGCTCTGGGGAACTTGCGGCACTGCCAGGTGAATTTCACCGCTGAGCAAGTCCAACCGCCGGAATGGCACTTCGACACCTACCGCCAATACCTCGCGCGCGAACGACCAGGCCCGCCGGAGCCCGGCGGCGCCTGGGAGATCGCCTGCCGACTCGTCCGGGACTACGAGTTCTCGGTGCCTGCGATCGTCCGTGCCGTCTACGACGGCCGCGACCCCCTGCTGGGGCGGAACATGCTCCTCGAAGGGCGCTTCCACGGGTTGCGCTTCTACATGGGCGTGCGTGTGACCGATGTGGTCGACGAGACGCGTGGCGGCTCGCAGCAGGTGTGGGGCTGGACTTACGCGACGCTCGAAGGCCACCTCGAGCGCGGCAGAATGAGCTACGAACTCGTCAAGGACCTGGAGTCCGGCAAGGTCGAGTTCGTGATCACCGGCTTCTCGCAACGCTCGCCCGCCCTGGGCCCGATCACCCGGCTGGGCTGGTTGCTGTTCGGCCGCCGCACCCAGCTGCGCTTCTACCGCCAGTGCGGCGCACGCCTGCGCAGGCTGGTGCAAGACCGCCTCACAGGCGCCACCGCAGCGGCGACCGTCCTGCACGAGGGAGACCTGGTGCTTGCGCCCTCCGGCATCCACCCCACCGCCGGCGATCTGCTCACCGTGCGGTGGCACCATCCGGGTATCTGAACATCACGAGTTGCCGGTGAGTTCCAGCATTGCGAAGATCCACCGCCGCAGGTGAAAGTGGCCCGCCGACTGCGCCCGCGGGGTCACATCCGAGGTGCTCTCCACGGAGATGGCAAGTGAAGGCGTACAGCAATCAGATCCCGCTTCCGCATTCGCTACGCCGAGTCCGCGGTTCGTCAAGTTACGCATAGTTGGGGTACCAGATCTGTTTCACGAAGAACCCACGCGCAACTGACGGCGAGGCGTCTCCGCCGAGATAGGCAGGCGATGCCGCAGCCAATGAGCCACATCAAGTTTGGCGGCGTGCGAGAGAAGCCCCTCATCAGCAGCCCCTCCGACGGCATTGCCGCCACCGCCCGCCTGACCAGCAGCGTTGTCCCCCGCCGTGCGCAACGCTGTCGGACTTACACCCACGTCTTCAGCACCTCCAAGCCCGAGGCTCTGAGTGAAGGACCGGTCGTAGCGATCGCCTGCAGCAGCGCAGGTCCGGCCTCCGCCCATCCGATCAACAGTAACGGCCCCACCCCATCAAAGGCCGCCTTGCCGAACTGACCCGCGCAAATAGGTTCGGCAACGTTGAGCGCCAAGGTCACCACCGACGCGAACAGCAGAAACTGCCGCGTGGCGAAGCTGCTCCCGCGCCGCGCCCTGCAGCGCCAGGTATCCGTGCCCAGCAGCAACCTGAGCACGTCCCACCGCTGGATCCACCAAGGGTGCCACGTACATCGCACCCCAGCCGCAGCGCCAGGGCAAGCGTCGGATCAGCACGCCCTTGGGCGACCGCAGAGAAACAGCGAACGCGCGAGCTGCCGCCCCCGGTCGGGCACCTGGCCCAGGAACGTGAGCATCGTTTCACAGATCGACATGCTGGGTAGGTCTAAAGGTGGTGCGCCTATGTCAGGAAGGAGATGTCGATGGCTCGCAACCTCGCCCACAAGCTCATTGCCTCGCACCTGGTCGACGGCGATCTCTCGCCCGGCTCGGAGGTGGCCATCAGCATCGATCAGACCCTGACCCAGGACGCCACGGGCACGCTGGTCATGCAGGAAATCGAAGCCCTCGGGATCACGCGCGCCCGAACCGAGATCAGCGTGCAATACGTGGACCACAACCTGCTCCAGACTGACGAGAAGAACGCCGAGGACCACGAGTTTCTCCGGTCAGCTAGCCAGCGCTACGGCCTGTGGTTCTCCAAGCCCGGCAACGGCGTCTCGCACCCCACCCACATGCAGCGCTTCGGTCTTCCCGGCAAGACCATGGTCGGCTCCGACTCGCATACCTGCGCGGCCGGCTCGCTGGGGATGCTCGCCATCGGCATCGGAGGCCTGGAAGTGGCGCTGGCGATCGCCGGCCACCCCCTGCGGGTGCGGATGCCCGAGATCTGGGGCGTGCGGCTGACCGGAGAACTCCCGCCGTGGGTCTCGGCCAAAGACGTGATCCTGGAGATGCTGCGCCGCCACGGCGTCTCCGGCGGTGTCAACCGCATCATCGAATACCACGGCCCCGGGTTGGGCGGGCTCACGGCGATGGACCGGCACGTCATCGCCAACATGGGCGCCGAGCTGGGCGCGACCACCACGGTGTTCCCCGCCGACTCCGCAGTCCGCGACTTCCTGCGCGCCGAGGGCCGCGAGGACGACTTCCGGACGCTGGCCGCCGACGCCGACGCGCCGTACGACGTCGAGGAGCACATCGATCTGACCACGCTGGAACCGCTGATCGCCCGCCCCTCCGCCCCGGACAACGTCGTACCGGTACGGGAAGTCGCCGGGACCGAGATCAGCCAGGTCGTCATCGGCTCCTCGGCCAATCCCGGCCTCCGCGATTTCGCGATCGCCGCAGCGATGGTCCGCGGCCGCCAGACCGACCACGCGGTCAGCTTCGACATCAACCCCACCTCGCGGGAGATCCTCGAAGACATGACGCGCATGGGCGCCACGTTCGACCTGATCGCGGCCGGGGCCCGAATCCACCAGTCCGGCTGCATGGGTTGCATCGGCATGGGACAGGCACCCGCGGTGGGGCGCAACTCCCTGCGCACCTTTCCGCGCAACTTCCCCGGCCGCTCGGGCACACGCGGGGATTCGGTGTGGCTGTGCTCTCCGGAGACCGCGGCCGCCTCAGCGCTCACCGGCGTGATCACCGACCCGCGCGACCTTGACCAGGACTACCCCGAACTCGCGCTCCCGGAAAACGCCTCGGTCAACACCGCCATGCTCGTACCACCCCTTCCGGAAGAGCAGGCACGCGCGGTGGAACTGGTCAAAGGGACCAACATCTCCGCCCTGCCGGACTTCCCGCCGCTGCCCGACAGGTTCGAGGCGCCGGTCCTGCTCAAAGCCGGTGACAACATCTCGACCGACGAAATCTCGCCGGCGGGCGCCAGTGCCCTGCCGCTGCGTTCCAACATCCCCGCGCTGGCCGAGTACACCTTCACCCGGATCGACACCGACTACCCGCGCCGCACCCGCTCCCACCCCGAGGGCCACATCGTGGTCGGCGGGCACAACTACGGGCAGGGCTCCTCGCGAGAGCACGCCGCGATCACACCTCGCTACCTCGGACTCCAAGTGGTGATCGCGAAGTCCTTCGCGCGAATCCACTGGCAGAACCTCGCCAACTTCGGCATCGTGCCACTGGAGTTCTCCGAGCCCGGCGACTACGCCGACATCGGCACCGACGACACCCTCGTCCTCGACGGCCTGCGCGAGGCCCTATTGACCGGTGACGAACTCGACGTACGCAACACCACCCGCAACCGAACCTTCCGAGTGCGACACCGCCTATCCCCTCGACAGGTCGAAGCGGTGATCGCAGGCGGCGTGATCCCCCTACTAGCTTCCCGCACCTGAACGCCGGAAACCCGACGCAAAGGCGGAACCGACATGCGCAACCACACGCTGCCTCGCGGACGCAGGTGGCGCGGCCCGCCCAATCGTGTCCTTCGGCGAATCTTGGCATGCCGACCCCTGTGCCGCTCGAATACTCATCGCCGCAGGTCCTTGGCCTGTAGATCACTGGCCGCGTGTCTGGGAGCATGCCGGGATGTTCGTGTCGCTGCTGTACAAGGTCGCCCGGCAACTCCTCGCCGTCCCGGCCGTGCTCCTGCGCCGCGAGACTTCGAAGGAAGCAAAGCTGCTGGTGCTGCGGCACGAGAATGCGGTGCTGCGCCGCCAACTCCAGGGCCGTGTCCGCTACGAGCCAGCCGACAGGCTCTGGCTCGCAGCACTGTCGTCCCTGATACCCCGGCGCCGCTGCACACAGGTCTTCCCCGTCGCACCGGGCACACTGCTGAACTGGCACCGCAAGCTGACCGCCAAGAACGCCTTCGACGCGGTCTTCGAAGCCGAGGACATGGAGATCTTCAAGTCGCCTCCCCGGGCGCCCAAGACGAACGCTCACTGCGAAAGAGTCATCAGCAGCATCCGCCGCGAAGTTCTTGACCACACCCTCATCCTGAGCGAGAACCATGCTCGCCGCGTACTGGCCGAGGTATCAACGGCACTTCAATGAGCATCGGCCACACCAAGGTCGCGATCAACTGCCTGCCGCACGCCAGGAACAACCAGCTCCCGTCCACAGCCTCGACGCCCGGCAACTGCTCCGCACCCGTGTTCTCGGCGGTGTGATCAATGAGTACCGATACGCAGCCTGAGCTGCAGCGATGACTTTTCGAGCGGGACACGGCGGCACGGGCATGGGCTCGACCAGCGTCTCGAGCGCCGTCATCCGCTACAACTTCTCGACCTGGGTCGGCGTTGCCATCTCCTGGGGGGCGAAGTTCCGGTGGGAGAAGTAGGAGGACTACCTGGGCTACTGGGATCCCAACGGCCTGGCCCGTTTCCAGCGGACGAGGTGTGGGACGCCGACACGCTGGGGTTAGTCATCCAGGCCGGGACGTGCTCGGAGCGGCACACGCCCCTCACCTCACCACAAGGGCAAGGGAGGAGGCGCTAGTGCTGCGGGCCCGTGGTTCACGTGGCGGAGAGACGAGGTTTTGCCGGGATTCGGCCGTGATGGGTGGCGCGTGACCCGCACGGCTGCTTGTTCCGGGATTTTCAAGATCGGTAGCCTAGCCGGAATCGCCACGGCATCTGGTATCCGTGACGTGCGGTATCAGGCAGGGCCGCAGTCCGTGCGGGGCCTTGTGGGTGGGAGTCCAGCATCAGGCAGGAGCGAGTATGACCGACTTCAGAGTCGATCTTGGGGGCCTTGATGCGCTCCGGAAGAACCTCGAACGCGCCATGGACAACGTTGATCAGGCGACCAAGCGCATCCAGGACGCGGGGCTCGGGTCTATCGGGCCGGCTGTGCTGGACGAGGCATGTGCCGACTTCCGCACGGACTGGAAGGAAGGATTGGACAAGATCAAGGAGACGGTCGAGCAGATCACGAGCGCGGTCGTGGATACCAAGCAGTCATACGCCGAGCTGGACACCGCCATCAGCAAGAATCTCGAGAAGATGGCCGCTGACGTGGCGGCCATGACCAGGAAGAAGTAGCCCCGAGATGGCAGCAGAACGTACGTTCCCGGCGTTGGGCTTCGACCCGGCTCGTGGGGATGTTGCGGCGGTGCGCGGACTCGCCAAACAGGCCACGGATGCAGCCGGGTACGCCAAGGAAGCGCACGAGGCGCTGAAGGCTGTGCAGTCCCAGCAGGATGTCTGGCAAGGCCAGGCCGCGAAGGCGTTCGCCGAGGAGCTGGGCGAGCTGCCGAAGTTCATCGGTGACGCACATGATTCTCTGGAAGCAGCAGGCAAAGCGCTGTCGACGTGGTCCACCAGGTTGCAGGAGCACCAGACCGCCGCCACGAAACTCGAAGCTCAAGCGAAGAAGGCGCAGGAGACCTACGACGGGACGGCCGGCAAGCCCGAAGAGGTCCGCGCCGAGGCGTGGGACGCTCTCGAAGCAGTCCGCAGGAAAGCGGAGGACCTCCAGGAGCTCTGGGAAGACGATGGCCGCGCCTGCGCAAAGGCTTTACGGGAGGCAGCCGAGAAGGCGCCGAGCAAAGCCTTCTTCGAATCCTTCGATGAGCTCTTCAGCAACCCCGGCGAGTGGTTCGACGACCACATCGGCGATCTTGGCGACATCGCGGGACTGGTGTCAGCTGTCAGCGGATACCTGGCGCTCTACCCGCCCTTCACCATTCCAGCCGCGTCGGTCATGGTTGTGACCGGCTTGGTGGCGCTCGGCGCGCACAGCGGGGACATGGTGATCAACGACAAGTTCGACGATCCAGCATCGTGGATCTCCGTCGGCGGCGATGTCCTCGGCGTTATCCCCGGTTTCAACGCGATCGGCGCGAGCTTCAAAGGATGGCAAGCGTTCGCGGACGAAGCAGCAAAGATTCCCGAGACCGCTCCCGGAATCGTCAAGAATTTCTTCGAGAAGAGTACTGGCATTGCCAAAACCAATGAGATCACGGACAAGATCTACTCCAGAGTGTCGAATGGAGCGCTGTCGAGTGCCGCGGTTTCTTTGCAAGCGAATAACGTTATCGGACTGTTTGACAACGGCGACGAGGTGAAGTCCGGCAAGGACAAGGATGGTTTCTTGTCGGCCCTGGTCAACGCACTCGGTAACGCCCCCGCCAAATAAGGAACCACGATGCGCGTCACGACGACGAAACCGGGGTTGGGCGCACCGCTCTGGTTCTCCGTCCCCGAGCAGTTCCACCACATCGACCTCACCGAAGCCCCCGAGGAGCGCATCAAGAGGACCTACGATGCACTCACCGCTGTGCTGCGGTCAGCCACAGCCGAGCAACGACTCGACATGGTGGTGCGCCAGGAAACCATGCTCTCGCAGCTGATCAGCCAGGGCGCGATCTATGTGGGCAACTGCATCGCCCGGTCGGATGCGCCCCGATCCAAGATCAGTATCGCGCAGCTGAGCATCACGATGAAGGAGGCCAGGCTTCCAGCACGGCGTCCGCTGTCCGTTCTCGCCAACGCACTGCGAGAACCTGGCCGCGCTCGAGAAGTTCGCGTCCTCGAATACCCGGCGGGTGAGGCATTGGCGGTCGGCGAAGAAGTACGACTGAAACTTCCGGCGCCCTTGCGCGGAACAGCCACGAATACTCACCGCGTACGCCAGGCGCAGGTGATCTTTCCGCACCCCGATGGGCGGCACCTTGTGTCGCTCGCGCTGTCGACCGAACATGTCGATGACTGGCCCCAGTTCCTCGGCATCCTCGGAAAGGTGGCCAAGAGCATTTCGTTCACCGAGCCTCAGACGAACACGATCAGCCAGCGCCTCGCTGGGATGTGTGACGAGAGCAGTTCCGTGCAGCGTTCGCCGAACTCGGGACAACCGCCGCGGTCCGGCTGAGGCGCTGCCTTGATCGGGCCGGGAGGGTCCCAGAGTTGGCCTCGTAGGAAGCCAGAGCTGCGGTCTCACTAAGCTGCATCGCCCGACATTCGCCGCCACCCGCGGCGGCGCCGAACCCGCGTCGGGGGCCCATGCGAAACCCATGCTTTATGAACGCGCGTCCCTGCGAGTCAACCATCGTGTACCCAACCCTGACGAAGAGAACGTCCTGGTCAGGCACGGTTCAGCACGCTCCCCCACAGCAATGTTCAACATCCGCGGATTCTAAGGCGACGCTTACGGACGTTTGACAACCTCCGCCAACACCTATCACTGCCTGCACTGATCGCGAAAGCAAATGTCCATTAGAGAGGGTTGCCTGCGGACGTTTGACGTTGTTTTGTGCACCAAAAGTGCACCCGGAGCCGACACTGAGCGAGCTCCAGCCGTCGCCAGCTCCGGGACGACCGAGGCAGACGCGAACGCCAATCCTTCTGATATCGTGTCCGTGATCGACAACGTTTGTCGTTGTATGCCAACACTTTTGGTTAGCTGCACGAACTCCGGAAGCCGATTTTGCGTTGCCTGCCGTCGTTTGCCGTCACTTGCGGGTGATTGTTGGCAATAAGTTGGCAACCCCTCCCCTGCTTCCACCTCACACTCTCTGCGGCATGAGCGCGCGTCAGTCCAAGCGCATGATCAGATGATCGGATCGGATCGCAATGGTCGGGCACGGCCGTGGTGCCTTCCGCCAGGGTTGATGCCGAAGGGAGGCCTCATGATCTCGGCACTCAACCGGCTTGTCGATCTTGTCGAGGAACACCTCACCGAGGAGTTCGACGTCGACGCATCCGCCAGGACACTCGGCACGACCGAGTACCACCTGCGCCGGATGTTCTCGTCGTTGGCTGGCATGCCGCTGTCGGAATACGTGCGCCGGCGGCGCATGACCGTCGCCGCTGCCGACCTCATCCGGGCCGAGGACGATCTGCTGAGCATCGCCGTCCGGCACGGATACGGCTCGACGGAGGCGTGGGTGGGCCGCCCGAAGGGGCCCGCGAAGCAACGAAACTGACACACGTGCTCATTCGGCGGGTATCCGCCGGGCCGGCACACACCGTGATCCTGCGGGAGACCCCATCGCCATTCCGACATTCGAACTCTCGCGGCATCACAGTTCAACCAGCAGACCAGGCAGCCCGCCACATCTTCCTCGTGGAACTGGCAAAGCAGACGGAAAATTCCGGCTTGGGACGACCCCGGCTTTCCGTCCCCCGGGGCGCCCGAAAGACGAGCCTCTCGAAGCGCGGTGAAGACTTCGGGTGTGGCGGGGGAGAATGGTGTATGCCTTTTGATGCGCGCGTGTTCCAGATCCTCATTGCGTCACCGGGTGACGTGCAAGCGGAGCGCGAGATTATCGTCGAGGTCATCCACGAGTGGAACTACCTCAACTCGCGCGAGAAGCGGATCGTCCTCCTGCCGTTGCGGTGGGAGACGCACTCGTCGCCCGAGTTGGGTGAACGTGCTCAAGGGGTGATCAACCGGCAGGTGGTCGACCACTGCGACATGGCAGTCGGTGTGTTCTGGACCCGGATGGGCACCCCTACGTCCGCCGCCGAGAGCGGTACCGCAGAGGAGGTCGAGCGGGTCGGTCGGGCGGGTAAGCCGGTGATGATCTACTTCTCCCGCGCTAAGGTCGACCTGGAATCCGTAGACCTCGAAGAGTACGCCCGGCTCCGGGAGTTCAAGGAGAAGACCTACCCCCTTGGGCTGATCGAGAAGTACGAGACGCCACTCCAGTTCCGCGACAAATTCTCCCGCCAACTCGCCATGAAGGTCCGCGAACTGATCACGGAGAACGCCGTCAGCGAGTCTACGGACGCGTCCGACCAAGATGGCGATGTACTCACGCTGCGGCTGGCTCAGGGCGACCCGCCCGAGGTGCTGCCCCGGGCAGCAGTGGTGGAGGTCGAGCGGTCGGTCTGCGTGGACGAGGACCGCATACCCGACTTCGTTATCACGCGCGAGCCGGAGGACAGTGGTGACCTCTCGATATCCGCGCGGGCAAACCCGGACTACTACCGCGAGATGGTTCGCTACCACCGCGAGCGCGACGCGTACCGGTCGTTCCGGATCGCCATCGAGAACCTCGACGTGAGAGGCTGGCAGAACCTGCTCCTCGAACTGGTGGTAGCCGCGAAGTCCGGCACCGCGCGCATTGTGGACCACGAGCCGGCGGTCAAGCGGCCGGTCGACTCGACTTTCGCTGCCGGCACGATCCAGTCAGGAGATGTCATGGGGAGCGTCATCATGCACTGGAACGAGCCCACCCAGCACCTTCAATTGACCCAGGATGCGGAGGGCACGTGGCGGATGGAGTTGAGCGTGCCCGTCGTGCAAGCCAAGCGGACTGTGTTCTCGCGTAACCAGTTCTGGGTGGACGTCACCGAGCCCTGCGTGGTGGAACTGATGTGTACCGCCTACTCCGCCAACTCCGACCCGCGTACGCTCCGGGCCAGCCTGGAGATCAAGGTCAACCACCACGAGATGTCGTACCGGGAAATCCTCGCCGACCTGGGCGTCCAACTGTAGGTCCGCGCGGACGTGCCGGAGCCGAATACCTTGCGATGAAGATCGTCCGAAACTACTGGAGTTCGCGAAGAACCAGCGGACATCGTTCAACCACAAACTCCAATCGCTGATCCAATACATCCGCTCGTCGGCATGAGCGGACATTCGCCCGTGGTTAGAGACGACGTCCTGAAGATTCATCCGGGCTGAGAGGCCTTCTCCAGGGTCTTTGCAGCCGGACCACAGCCAGGCAACCCCGGGACCAACAAGCCAGGTCCGTGCACGACTGGAGGTTTAAGCCGCCCACCCTGGCAGAGTGCCCAGCACCGTTCATCGAGGTGCCCGCACCTGCGGACCGGAAGCCGGGCACGGATCCGAGCCCGCTGCTCTCCACGCACGTGGAGGTGGTCCGCTGCCCACCAATCCCCGCACCCTCGGCGCCCTGTGCTCTCCACGCACGTGGAGGTGGTCCGGTCGATCGGCGACAGAATCTGCGTCGTCACTGGTGCTCTCCACGCACGTGGAGGTGGTCCGGTCAAGCACCTCGCCGACGGCAACCGCGCCTACGTGCTCTCCACACACGTGGAGGTGGTCCGGCCATCACCGGTCGAGCGCGAACCTCACCGCGGTGGAAGGAGTGTCCCGGTTGCGATCAGCAGCAGCGCCGTCAGCCGGAGCAGTGCCGCGGTGTCCTCAGTCCCAACGCGCGTCATGAGGTGGAAGTCTACGATTCGCCCGACCTCATCCAGCGCTCCCACACCGACGCCTCGGCGGCATCCTCCACGAGTACGAGCATGCCACTTGACCTGCCCGGACGAAGTTTCCGGCAAGGGCAGGGCTGAGCCTGGGACGAGGGCGCACACGGAAACTCCGGCGCGACCGGCATCCGCTCCGCGCGCTCCCATATCCCGCGCAGCATCCGCCAGGTCATCACCGCGCTTACCGGCAGGACCAGCTCGACCTCCAGCCGCGCGAGCACGGTCAGCGGGAGAAAGCACTCCCGCACGACCAGCCGGGTGCCGACACCTGGCTCCGGTCGCAGCACGAACGCCCAGGAGAACCGGAAGGGCTGCACGTCCGGCGCACCGGGGCCGGACACCCCAGCCAGCACCAGGAGCGCGTCCGGTTCCAGGACCGCGACCCGAACTCCGGTGAGCCGGCGTCACGGCTTTCGGCCAACACCCCCGACGATAAGGTGCTCCGCGTCGGTCACCGGGCGTAGGCGAGGGCCGTCGGGCCACCAGTCGTGGAGGTAGGCCAGGCCGGGTTCCACCATCTCCAGGCCGTCAAAGTAGGACTGGATCTCCTCGCGAGTGCGCCAGAAGCCGCTGCCCAGGTCGGCGTCGTGGAAGGATTTCTCGGTGCGGCCGGCGAGGTCGGCGTAGTAGCCATTCTCGTCCTGCGGATTGAAGAAGTGCGTCAACGCGAGGTACGAACCCGACGGCAGCGCCTCGATGTATGTCCTCATGATCTCGTGTGGGCGCAACTCGTTCGGGACGTGGTGGATCGTTCCGCACTGGATGAGCGCCAGTGGCGTGTCGAAGTCGATGTGCATTCTGACGGCCGGATCCGACAGCAGCTCGTCCGGCTTGGTCAGGTCGGCGCTGACGAAGTGGGTCAGGCCGTTTTCCTCGAGCAACGCCCGTCCGTAGGCTAGGCACGCGGGATCGTTGTCGACGTAGACGACCGAGGTTTCACGCTCGATCCGCCGTGCCACCTGGTGAGTGTTCTCCCTGGTCGGAAGACCAGAACCGACATCGAGGAACTGCGTGATGCCTGCCTCGCGGGTGAGAAAGCGGATGACCCGCGTCAGCCAGTGCCGGTTCTCGATCGCCAGCAGCCTGGCCTCCGGCAGCACCTCCATGGCCTGACGCAGCACCGCGCGGTCTACCTCGAAGTTGTCCTTGCCGCCAAGGAAGTAGTCGTAGGCGCGGGCGACGCTGGGTACCGAAGTGTCGATCTCCGGCGACGGCGGGGTCTCACTCACGAAGGCGATATTGACACACTCCGCTCACGCGGTGGACCCCTGTATCCGGATGAGTTGCGGATACCTCTATCAGGATCTCCGATCCCGCCCTCGCACCGGCACCCTGCACTCACACAAGGCGTCTCACCTCATCCTGACAAAGAGGGAGGATCCCTCCGGGACGGCCAGTGGATGGTACGAGGTCGTCCTAGGCGCTTTGGCTTGGAAGCGATCGCATGGCTCGCTCGTGCGCGGCACCCTCTTCTGACCATGCGCACGTCCGGCTGCCCGCACTCTCGGACATCCGCTATCGCCGATGACAGGATATTTTCCATGTGGCGAAGTGCGCGCTTTGTCAACATAATGCCGAAAAATCGAGACGGCACCCATCGGGACGATCAACCAAGATCCACAACCGGGCACGAAAAAGCCAGCTGACCTGCACTTTCGTACCATGTCAGCGGGCTCTCCCGCTGTCGGGCTGACAGGATTTGAACCTGCGACCCCTTGACCCCCAGACATGTCCACAAGAGACACTGACGAGCGAAAACCAAGAAACTGCAGCACAAATCGGTGCAGATCACTGACGTTGAGCGCATTACAACACTGTACAAGACAGCACAATCCTCCCATTTTCCGCCCATCGCCAGCGTCAAAACTGATGACCTGAACACCGCCCGATGGAAATCAACTCCTCGACCGGACCGACCCATACACCTGATAGTGCTGACACCACACAGCTACCGGCGGGCCTGTGTTGACCAGCTGAAATAGCGATGAAGAGAACTTCCGTGTCAAGGCAGACGTCAACATCGCCCTGAACTGCGGTTTTGGAGATCCCACAGGTCAGGGCGATTCCGTTGTGGACGGTTCAATGCAGTTCGATGCAGTTGAGCGCACATCGATCCTCCCAAAATCCTCCCAAGTTGTCGCTCCCACCCCGGACACCGAGGACCAAACTCCCGAGCCCTGCCCGGACGGGCGGCGCCGCGGCCCGTCCGCTGCGGCAGTGTTCGCGCGCCAATTCTGAACCGAGCCAGGGCCGGAAAAACACGGGCGTCCAGCCCTCACTCCGAGCCCTGGTCGTTCCCCACACTCGACCGGTATCGCTGCCACCTGCGCCAGCGAAGTTGACCGGATGAGGTGATCGTCATGGGGTACACACGTTTGCGCTACACAAGTTACGGCGATTCGCGCTACACCGCCTACTACTGGGACCTCCGTGGTCGGCAACGCTCCGCGGGGACATTCGCTCGGCAGCGTGACGCGGAGCGGGCCTGGCGGCGTGCGGAGGCGCAGATCGCCGACGGCAGATTCGTCAACCTGGCGACTGGGCGTCAGCGCTTCGGCCGCTATGTGACCGAGGTGTGGCTGCCGAACCACGTTATGGAACTCAACACCCGGCAGGGCTACCAGCAGGTCATCCAGAAGTATCTGCTTGAGGAGTTCAGGTCGATGCGGATGAACGAGATCCTGCCCGACCACATCCGTGACTTCCGCCGCCGTCTCCAGACCCACAGGGCGTTCAACTACTTAGAGCGTGTCTCATTTCGCGAGTTTCTTGTAGCAGGTGAGGGCGGCGGCGAGGGTGAGGAAGGCGCAGAAGTGGTTGGCGTAGCGCTCGTAGCGG
>NZ_JBFAKG010000095.1:0-38066 GCF_040655595.1 Saccharopolyspora sp. NPDC050389 | reverse complement strand
GGGGGGGGGGCGGGCTCGTGGTGCCGGGCGCGGCCCCCCTGCCTCCGGGGGGCGTTTTTTTGTGTGATCTCACTTCCCCCAAAAACCCCCCCAGGGCCCCGGAGTGCACTGCGGCGAAACGGTTATCTGCGTGTTGCGGGCGGATTCACCTGCCACAGCTCGTCATCGAGCAGCCGGGCGGGGCCGGCTTCGGTCTCGGGGGTGCGCCGGCCGCTCGTCCGGTGGAAGGCCGCCGGCTCGTCGCCGCCGGAGCGGCCGCGCAGGCTCTCCGGCACACCGTCGGTTCCGGCCGGCTTGCGCTTGCTTTCGGTACGGCCGGCGGACTGCTCGGCGGAGCCCGGCCGCAGCGTGCCCGCCGCGCCCTGGCCTGCGGACGGCGGGATCATCGGCGGCGGCATCGCGCCCGCGACCGGTTTCGTCCCGGCCGCGGCGGCGGTTCCCGGTTTCACCTCGGCGGCCAGGCTGGGCGCCCGCTTGCCCGCTACCGGCTTCGCCAGCGGCATCGTGCCCGATCCGGCTGCCGCTCCTGCCCAGCCCAGCCCTCCCGTCGGCACCGGCGGGCCGGACGCCGACGGCAGCCCGGCACCGAGGTGCGCGTTCGGGACCGGGCCGGTCACGGGCGTCGCCCCGGCCAGCGACGGCCCGGTCGCGCCGGAGACGTCCGGTGCGGTCGCGCCGTCGGTCATCGACGACGCCAGGTTCTGCAGTTCCGACAGGACGTCCATCCCGGCGTTCGCCGCCTTGAGGAAATCGGCCGGGGAGCCTTCAACGACGGGGATTCCGCCCTTCGGCGCGGGCAGCACGTCGCCCGGCGACTGGAGCCCGGAGGCCGCGACCACCTTGAGCATCGACATGTCGAACTGCGCGCCCAGGGCCGACATCCGCGCGCCGGCCGCCTGCTGGAACGCCGGGGCCGTCCACGCGGTGAGCGGGTTGGACATGGCGGCCATGTAGGACTCGTAGAGGCCGGTCACGGTCCCGAGCGCCTCCGGGATCGCGCCGGCCAGCGTGGTCAGCGTCTCGACCGGCTGGGCCGCGTCGATCCGGTCGGCCCACATGGTCAGCTCGGCCAGCGACCGCTGGACCTTCTCCTCGTGCGCCCGTCCGGCGTCGTCCTTCCAATGTGGAGCGAGCTCGCCCGCGCGGGTGTGCAGCTCCACCCTGGCCTCTTCGATCCAGGCGCGGACCTCGGTCCACATCCGCGCCGCGTCGGCGAGGACGGCGACGTTCGCCTGCTCGGCGGTGATCATCGCCATGTGCGCCTCGATGGGCAGCAGGTTGTAGGGGATTGCCATGGGTGCCCTCCTCAGGCGGCGCTGGTCGGGGAGGTGGTTCCGGGAGCGGTCTTCCCGGGCTCGTCGCCCGGTTCCGTGGCGGGACTGGCGGATTGCTGGCCGAACGTCCCGCCCGCCTGCTTCAGCATGCCGAGCCCTTTGTTCGCGAGCTTCAAGGCCGAGGCGGTCAGCGTGAGCGCGCTGGCCACGTCGGCGGCGCTGTAGGTCGCCGCGGCCGCCTTGACCTTCGCGGAGTCGGTCACCAGGTCCTCGGTCACCTTGGTCAGATACGTGGCCATGGCCGCCGTGGCCGCCTTGTCCAGCACGGACATCGCGATGCCCTCGAACAGGCCGGACAGGTTCGGCGGTGTCCCCAGTCGCGTGAGCGACGGCGGCATCGGGGGAGCGGTGAGCCGACTGGAGAACGCGCTCATCGCCTCGGTGTTGCCGTTGACTTCTGCTGCGGGCATACGCCCCTCCTCAATGTCCGGCGCGGTGTCGCGCGTTGCGGTTCGGGTCGATCTGCTTCATCCGCCCGGCTCCTCGTCGAGCAGCCGGGCGGTGCCTGTCTCCGCGGCGCCCGGCATTTCCGCTGGATTGCCATGGGTTTTCGCGCCTCACCTGCTTGCCCCTGCTCAGCGAAGCACGTTGGCCGGTCGCGGTGGGCGCCGCGACAGCAACCGGCCACTCGGCTATGCGCTTGGCGGGAGCCAGGCGATCTGGACCTGGTCCTTCTGCCCGCGGCGGTCGACCAGCCAGCCGCGGCCCGGCGGCAGCACCTGGGCGCGCATGCCGCCCAGCAGCGGGCCCTCGTCCCGGTCGCCGGACATCATCAGGCCGGGCGTGCCGACCTCCCGCAGCCGCGCCAGGAACGGCTCGAACAGCCCTCGCCCGGCCCCGCCGGAGCGGCGCGCCAGCACGACGTGCAGCCCGATGTCGGCGCCCTGCGCCGCCAGCGGCAGCAGCGACATCAGCGGGTGCTCCTGGTGCGTGGCCACCATGTCGTAGTCGTCGACGAGCACGAAGATCTCCGGTCCCTGCCACCAGTTCCGGGCGCGCAGCTGCTCCGGCGTGATGTCCTGTCCCGGCAGCCGCTTGGTCAGCTGGCCTGCCACCTCCGCCAGCAGGCCGCGGCTGTGCGCGTCGTTGGTGCCGGTGCCGAGCAGGTGCTCCTCGCCGATCTCGCCGAGCAGCCCGCGGCGGTGGTCGACGAGCACGATCCGCGCCTCGCTCGGCGAGTACGCCTGGCAGATCCGCCGGGCCAGCACCCGCAGGAACGAGGTCTTGCCGGATTCGGTGTCGGCCAGCAGGAAGAAGTGCGGGTCGGCGTTGAAGTCCAGCCGCATCGGGGAGAGGTCGCGCTCGTGGATGCCGACCGCGAGCCCCGCCTCGTCCCCGGTGAGCGCGTCGGCGGCGGGCAGCCCGTCGTAGGGCAGCACTCCCGGCAGCAGCCGCACTGACGGCGCGGGCTCACCCGGCCAGGCCGCCGCGACCGACTCGACCAGCGCGCCGACGCCGCCGGCCAGATCGCCGGCCTCGCTCACCCCGTCGATCCTGGGCAACGCCACCAGCATCTGGTGCCCGCTCATCGCGAGGCCCCGCCCCGGCGAGTCGGCGGGCACGCTCATCGCGGCGCGCCGGTCGACGATGGAGTCGATCGGGTCGCCGATCTTCAGCTCCAGCCTGCTGGCGAACAGATCCCGGACGTTCATCCGCAGCTCGAAGGAGCGGGCGCAGGACGCCACCACGTGCACGCCGTAGGACAGGCCGCGGGCGGCGATGTCGCCGACGACCTCCTCCAGGTCGTTGAAGTCGTTGCGCAGCGTCTGCCAGCCGTCGATCACCAGGAAGACGTCGCCGTGCGGATGCTCGGCGAACCGGCCCTCGGCGCGCAGCCTGCGGTAGGTGGCGATGCCGTCGATCTGGTGCTCGGCGAACATCCGCTCCCGCTGGGCGAGCAGCGTCGCCACCTCGGCGACGGTGCGCCGGACCGCGCCGGTGTCCAAACGCCCCGACACGCCCGCGACGTGCGGCAGGCCGGCGATCGAGGCGAGCGTGCCGCCGCCGAAGTCCAGGCCGTAGAACTGGACTTCGCGCGGCGTGTGGGTGAGCGCGAGGCTGGTGATCAGGGTGCGCAGGGCGGTGCTCTTGCCGGTCTGCGGGGCTCCGAGCACCAGCACGTGCCCGGCGGCCCCGGACAGGTCCAGCACCAGCGGGTCGCGCCGCTGCTCCAGCGGCCGGTCCACGATGCCGAGCACCGGGCGAAGAGTGCCGACCGGGGCCGCGGTCAGCCCGCGCAGGGGATCGGTGGTCAACGGCGGCAGCACGGCGTCCAGGGACGGCGAGTCGGACAGCGGCGGCAGCCAGACCTGGTGCGCAGGCGTGCCCTGGCCCTGCAACCGGTCCACCAGGACGTCCAGCAGGGTTTCGCCGACGGCGGTGTCCTCTTCGGCTTCCGGCTCCTCCACGACGTCGTCGACGCCGGGCTCTGCCGCGAGGTAAGTGGTCGTGTATTCGTGCAGCGCCAGCCGTTCGCCGGAGGCCGCGGCCACGCCGGTTCCGGTTGCGCTCTGGTAGACGCCGGAGACGTAGGCGGAGCGGAACCGGTCCATCGGCTCGGTGCCGACCTTGAGGAATCCGTGCCCGGGAGCTCTCGGCAGCCGGAAGGCGTCGGGCACGCCGAGCACCGCCCGGCTTTCCATCTCGGAGAAGGTGCGCAGTCCGATCCGGTAGGACAGATGGGTTTCCAGGCCGCGCAGGCGGCCTTCGTCCAGTCGCTGCGAGGCGAGCAGGAGGTGCACGCCGAGCGAGCGGCCGACCCGTCCGATCTGGACGAACAGGTCGATGAACTCCGGCTTGGCGGAGAGCAGTTCGGAGAACTCGTCGCAGATCACCAGCAGCGTCGGCACCTCGGGCAGCGGGGCCCCGGCGGCGCGGGCCTTCTCGTAGTCGCGCAGGGACGCGAAGTCGCCCGCCGCGCGCAGCAGCTCCTGGCGGCGGATCAGCTCGCCGTTGATCGCGTCGGTCATCCGGTCGACCAGGTGCAGTTCCTCGGCCAGGTTGGTGATCACCGCGCTGGTGTGCGGCAACGCGTCCAGCCGGGCGAACGTGGCGCCGCCCTTGAAGTCGACCAGCGCGAAGTTCAGGGAGTTCGGCGGGTGGGTGACGGCCAGCGCCAGCACGAGGGTGCGCAGCAGCTCCGACTTGCCGGAGCCGGTGGCGCCGACCAGCAGGCCGTGCGGGCCCATGCCGTCCTGGGCCGACTCCTTCAGGTCGATCTCGATGGGAACGCCGTCGGCCCGGATGCCGAGCTTCACCCGCAGCCGGTCCCGGTTCGGCCGCGGAGCCCAGGTGTCGGCCGGGTCGAGCTCGTACGGGTCGCCCAGCTCCAGCAGGTCGCCCAGGCCCAGCTCGCTGGTCATCGGCGTGTCGCCGCGGACGCCGGCGGTCAGCCGCAGCGGGGCCAACTGCCGGGCCAGGCCCTCGGCCGCGGCCGGGCCGAGCGAGTCCGCGCGGCCGACCGGGGCGGCACCGTCGATGGTCTCGCTGCCCAGCTCGCCGTCGGCGGCCACGTCCAGCACCACCGCGGTCCGGTCCAGCGCCCTCGGCGGCGTGGTGGTCAGGTCCACCACGGTCACGCCTTCCACGCCGCCGCCGGTCATCAGGTGATCGGAACCGGCGACCGAGCCGCCGTCGAGCACCACCACCAGGTGCGGGCCCGGGATGCGGGCCTTCGCCTCCGGGTCGAAGCGCGGCCGCTTGGCGAGCTCGTCCTCCAGCAACGATTCCAGCGCCGGAATTCCCTGCGCCACCAGGCGAACCGGCCCGACCGCGTCGGTGCGCTCCGGGTGCAGCGCGTGCGGCAGCCACTTGACCCACTCCCAGTCCGCGCGGCGCTCCTTGTCCGCGCACACCGCGATCCGCAGGTCATCCGGCGAATGCGAGGTGGCCAGCTGCGCGAGCATCGCGCGCAGCACGCCCAGCGCCGCGTCGCGGTCGCCGCGCAGGTAGATCCGGCTGAACCCGTTGACCGCGATCGCGATCGGCAACCGGTCCACTGTGGAGTATGTGGTGACGAACCTGCGCAGCGCCAGCGCGGACAGCGGTTCCAGCTCCTCCAGCGGTTTGGTGTCGGGGGCGACCAGCATGACCGTCGGGCGTTGCGCGCCGCGGCCGATCCGGGCGACGCCGAAATCCGGATCGTCCTTGCGCCGCTCCCACAGCCGGTAGCTCGCCGCCACCGACCACAGCGAGGCGGGATCCGGGTGCAGGTACTCCATCGCCGCGCGCTGCCCGCGCACCGACCGCCGGAACCGCAGCCGGTGCTGGGCGAGGTGGCGCAGGTACTTGCGCCGGGCGTGGCCCATCTCGCGCTTGCTCGGGCCGCCGCTCTGCAGGAATCCCATGACGACCATGCCGAGCATCGCCACGCCCATCAGCCCGTACATGACGAAGCGGATGGAGCCGCCCATCGAACCGGAGAACATCAGCATCATGCCCGCCGTCATGGCCACCATGGGCAGGACCATGAACACCTGCGTCCACTGCCGACCGGGCGGCGGCGGGATCTCCGGCGGAGCCTGCAGGATCAGCTCGCCGGCCGGCATCTCCGGCGCCGGTCTGCGGGCCGGCCTCTTCACCACGACTGTCGCCATGTCCGAGATGGTTCGCGATCCGCGGCGGCGGGCGCGGGCGATGGCAGGAACGTGCCGTGCGCAGGTGCGGGGACGGTTCGGCGCTCTAGCTTCGGCACCGGAACCGCATGTTGAGCAGAGGAGGGGTGGATGGTTTCCAACCAGGCCCACATCGACTTCGGGGCGATGCAGCACCTGGTCGCCTTGACCGAGAACAGCCAACGCGAGCAGAACGGCGCGAGCGTGGGCCACAGCCAGCGCAACAGCGAGACGGTCCAGGGTGGACTGTTGGGATCGCCGCAGGTGGCGGCCTTCTCGGTCGGCCAGAACCGCGACGACCAGTGGCGGAAGGTCTCGGACCACAACCAGCTCCTGGTCGACAACAACAACCAGTTGCTGTCCGTGTACGACGGCGGCCAGGACGCCGCCCAAAGCGTGCTGGCGGCGCCGGACTACGGCACCGCGAGCGTCATCAACCCGACCTGAAGGGAGTAGCACATGGCGACCGGCGGCGAATTCAAGATCGTCTTCGACATGATGGAGACGGCGATGGGCGATGCCCAGAAGACCGCGGCCCAGATCGGAGACTACTTCGACGGGCAGGTCCAGAACGCGATGAACGTCAACCACTTCGACGAGGCCCACCAGCAGATGTCCCAGTCCTACCAGCTGCGCCAGAAGGAAACCGGGTACTGGCAGGAGGGGCTGAACGCGGAGGGCGGCGCCTACGGCAACGTCGGCGACATCGGCAACCAGACGCTGCGGCACGGCATCAACATCGTCACCAACATCTAGGGACCACCTGCCCCACCGGATGCCCGGCGCGACACCGCGCCGGGCATCCGGCGTTGTCCGTCCCATTTCGCGTGCTCATTAACAGTTTTCGGGAAGCTCCCGTTTTTAGACCGTTCAGAGGCGTGCGCGCCGACCGTTCCCGCCGCTAATCTCATCGCAGTTTCACGGCAGTGGAGTCTTGTCTGTTCGCTTTCAATGAAGGGCGTTCGCCATGTTCGCTGCGCTATCGGCTGCTGCTTTGACGGCCTTGACCATGATTTCCCCCGCGGGCTTCGCCGACGATGTCCCGCCGCCGACCGGCAAGATCACCATAGACGTCGCAACGGTGAACGGCTCGGGGTGCCCGGCGGGAACCGCCGCGGTCGCGGTGTCGCCGGACAACACCTCGTTCACCGTGAGCTACAGCGACTACCTGGCCAAGGTGGGCCCGGGTACGAATCCCACCGATTTCCGCAAGAACTGCCAGCTCAACCTGATCGTCAACATTCCGCAGGGGTTCACCTACGGAATCGCCAGCGCCGACTACCGCGGTTTCGCCCATCTCGAAGCGGGGGCGACCGGGCTGGAGAAGGCGAGCTACTATTTCCAGGGAATGTCGGAGACGGATTATTTCGAGACGCCCTTTTCCGGCCCGCTGAGCGATAACTGGCAGGTGACCGACTCCACCGAGGTCGGCGCGATCGTCTACAAGCCGTGCGGTGAACAGCGCAACTTCAACATCAACACCGAACTGCGGGTGGACGCAGGCGCCTCGGACCCGTCGAAGACGAGTTTCATGTCGATGGACTCCACCGACGGCAACATCGATACCACCTACCACTTCGAGTGGAAGGAATGCCCGAAGCCGTAGCGGAATCGGGCTCACCGCTCGGAGATGAGGAAGATCTGTTCCGGCGGCTCGACGGCGGCGGGTTCGGCGGGCACCGACGCCGCCCGGCCCGCCCGCCAGCGGCGCCGTCGTCCGCGCGGCAAGACCACCGCCATCGCCGCGGCCAGCCCGACCACGCCGGCCGCGGCGATGGTCAGCCATTTCGCAGTGTCCGACGTGTTCTGCTCCCATTCGATCCGGTCGAGCAGCGCCTGATCCGGTGGCTGCGGGACGTGCGCGGGCAGCGCCGCCGGGCTGTCGAGGTCGAGCCCGTCCGTCACCGCCCGGTACGGGTTGACCAGGCCCGCTCCGTAGCCGTCGCCGTCCGCGCCGCCGCGCGCCGGGCTGGCGGTGGCCATCAGCCGCTGGGCGACCTCGGCGGCGGTGAGCTGGGGCCAGGCGGCGCGTACCAGCGCCGCGGTCCCGGCCACGAACGGCGCGGCGAAGCTGGTGCCGTCGACGTAGGTGTGACCGTCCACTCTGGTCGTGGCGAGCACCTTCTCGCCCGGCGCGACGAGGTCCACGTACCGGCCGATCTGCGAGCCGGACATCCGGGCGCCGTCGATGTCCACGGCGCCGACTCCGAGCACGCCGTCGTACGCGGCCGGGTAGGACGGCAGTTCGGCGCTCGCGTCCCGCTGCGCGTTGCCTGCCGCGGCCACCACCAGCACGTCCTTGGCCACCGCGTACGCGACCGCGCCCCGGATGGCGGGGTAGTCGTCCAGGCCGGCAAGGGACAGGTTGATCACCTTCGCGCCCTGGTCCGCGGCGTAGCGGATGCCGCCTGCCACCACCTGCGGGTCGATCCGCAGCGACTCGCCGCGATCGCCGACGTCCCGGTCGCTGATCCGCACCGGCAGAATCGCCGCGTCCGGCGCGACCCCGTGGAAGCCGACGCCGGGCACCGGATCGGCGGCGATGATCCCGGCCACCCCGGTGCCGTGGGAGACGCAGTCGAACGCGCCCGGCAGCGCGCCCGTCAGGTAGAAGTCGCGGCCCGCCAACACCTTTCCCGGCCTGCGCAGCTGCGGATGGTCGGCGTCGACGCCGGAGTCGACGACTGCGACCAGCACCCCGGAGCCCCTGCTGTGCGGCCAGGCGAGTTGCGCGTCGAGGACCTGCTGTGCCCACGGCTGCTCCCGCACCTGAGGCCGTGCGGGCTCCGGATCGTGGCAGGCGCCGGACGGGGGAGCGGCGTCCGCCACGGCACCGCCGGTGATCTGAAGCGCAGTCGCGGCCAGCACTGCGGCGGCGACGAGCAGCACTCGATGTCGTCTCATCTCCACCATGTTCTTGCCGGTGCGGGCCGCATCGCGCCTCGTGGCCGCAACAGGCCACCCGGCTCCGGAACGAGGAATTGCCAAATGGACGGCTTGGGTGGGTATCAGGGTTGTGTTCGTGCGTCATAGCCGGAGAGGACATGGCCTTCCTGGCGAACCGGGCCAGTCCCGGAGTCTTGTCAGGCCTTGGCTCGCATGTGCTCCTGCGCCCATTCCTCGAAGCTGGTGAGCGGGATGCCGAGATCCCTCGCGTATTGGGGGCGGCCCGGCTGGCCGGCCACGTTGAGCCACTCGTGCGAGGCGCCCATCGTCGGCATTCCGGCGGCGAGGGCCTCCTCTTCGGTCATGTCCGGCGCGGGCAGTTGCGTGCCCAGGGCGCGGGAGAGGGCCTCGGCGATCTCCGTCATCGACAGGTAGTCGCTCGCCAGCTCAAGCTCGACCCCGTCGAATCGCTCCGGCGCGGCGATGGCCGCGGCGGCCGCCCTGCCGATGTCGTCCACCGCGACGAGGGACAGCCGGGTCTCGGGGTTCAGGACGCTCACCAGGCCGCCCTCGATGCCGCGCGGGAACAAGAAGGCCATGGAGGGGAGGAAGTTCTCCATGAAGAAGCCCGGTTTGAGGAGTGTCCAGTGCCGGAAGCCGGCCGCGTGGACCCGGTCCTGGATCGCGGCCTTGGCGCCGAGGGTGGGTTCCATCGACGCCCAGCGTCCTTCGGCCCAGCCGGGAGTTTCGGTGTGCTGGCCGGCGCCGGTGACGGACGTGTGCACGAACTGCGGCACTCCGGCGGCCAACGCGGCCTCGATGAGGTTGACGCCCTGGGCCACCTCTCCTGCGAAATCGGGGCCTTCTGCGGTCATGCCGGGCATCTGCACGGAGAAGACGGCGCGGGCGCCCTCGGCGGCCCGGATCACGGAATCGCGGTCGTGAAGATCGCCGGTGACCAGTTCGGCGCCGAGTGCCTCGACGGCCTTCGCCCGGTCGGTGCTCGGGTCGCGCACCAGGGCGCGGACGGGAACGCCCGCCGCGAGCAGGGCACGGGCGGTGGCGCCGCCCTGTTTGCCGGTGGCGCCGCTGACCAGGACGGGCGCGGAATCTCTGGACATGCTGCTCCTCGGATGCTCGTCCATTAAACGGCGGGGTCCACCGTTTCCGCTCCGGTACGATACGGCGGGGCCCGCCACTTAGCAAGGACGGAGGCGACGCCATGCCCGACCGCCAGCGCGCCGACGCCCGGCGCAACTACACGCGCATCCTCGCCGTGGCAGAGGAGGAGGTCGCTGCGCATGGCGCCGGCGCGTCCCTGGAACAGATCGCCCGCACCGCGGGCGTGGGCTCGGCGACCGTGCGCCGACACTTCCCCACCCGCCGCGCACTGTTGGAGGCGGTTTCCCAGAAACGGATCCAGGCCCTGTGCGTCCGTGCCCAGGACCTGACCGGCGAGGGCGACAGCCGCAACGCACTCCTGGAATGGCTGAGCGACGTCGTCGCCTACTGCGTCTCCGCCCGAGGACTGGCGGCCGCGCTGGCCTACGACGACGCCGAGTCCGACCCGGCGCACGAGAACACCTGCTCGGCGGCGCTGGAAGAAGCCGCAGAACCACTGCTGCGCCGCGCCGCGCAGGATGGCGCGGTCGCAACAGGAGCCACTGTCGCAGACCTGATCACGCTGATCGTCGGGATCGCCCTGGCCACGGAGCACTACCCCGACCCTGCCGCCGCAGCGGACCGGTTGTTCCGGCTGGCCGTGGCGGGACTGAGCCCGCAGAGCTGAACAACACCGAGAACGGGCCTGCACGGGCCGACCTTCTCCACATCGATGTGGGCCATGTGCCCCGGCCGGCGGTGATCATCTGTGGTTCGCGGTTCGCGGTTGGCGTCACCGTTGCTGGAACTGCTTTCGCCACGGGCGTCTTAGGGGTCTTGCGTGAGTCGCTTGTAGATGTCATCGAGGGCACGGCGGAGAGCGGCAGTGTTTCCTTGGTCGAGCCAGCTCGTCCGTAGTTGTTGGTTGATACCGCCCGGGGTTTCGTGCGCGGCGGCGAGTTCGGACAGGCTGCGCCTCCGGTCGGTCAGCGTGCCGCCAACGCCCAGGAACATGCTGCGCACGTAGCGGTCTACCTCGGTGGGATCGACGCCGTGGTGGACGGCCCACCCGGCAATGGTGTCCAGGTAGTGCAGGTGTGCGGCGATTGTTCCCGTCGTGGACCAGAGCGCGGCGAAGATCGCGCTGTCGGGCATCGCGAGGGTGCCGCCAAGGCGGTCGAACAGGCCCTCGACCGTGGGGTGTGCGGGGTAGATGGCGGTGATGCCTTGCCGTTGCCGCACAGCAGGTAGCGGGATGGCGCGAACGATCGTGACGTGATCGCCCACGTGCCGGCGTAGCGATTCGCGTGACACTCCGGCGACGGCGCTGACGACGATCCGGTCGCGTGGCATCCGGACGTCTGCGAGCGCGTCGCGGACGTCATCGCTGCGAACGGTGAGGATCACCAGCGGTGCGTTGTCCACGACGGTTTGGTTGTCGGCACAGATGTGTACGGTGCTGTGCTTTTGCGCCAGCTCGCTGGCCGTCGTTGCGTTGCGCGGTGAGAGGAACAACTCTGGTGCGTCGCTGGGTTGGGAGCAGAGGCCGTCCACGATGGCTGCGGCGATCGCGCCGACTCCGATGATGCCGATGGCGCCTGTCATGTTGAGCTCCCGACGTCGAGGTGGTCGATCAGGTTCGCGAAGGCCGCAGGACTGGGGTTGGCGCCGGTGATGAGGGCTGCGACCGCGGGATCGGCGGAAGCGGCGACCTCGGCGGCAGGCCGAACCTCGTCCATGTCCGTTCCGGCCTCGACGACGTGCGCGCCGAAGGCTTCCGTGCGGGCACGCTTCACAGGGCTGCCAGATCCGTCGGCGCTGGTGTTCTGGGTTCCGAAGGGAGTGGATCAGCCATGACCGGAACGCTATGCGGAACCGCATGGGAACCGCTTGCGAAGTTTGCGCCCGGACGCAAGAATTTTGCGCGTGCCGCAGTTCAACAGAACATGGGACGAGATCGACATCCGATTGCTCGACCTGCTGCAGTCAGACGCCGACCAGACCCTGCGCGAACTCGGCGATCAGGTCGGCCTCTCGCCCAGCGCCGTGCAGCGCCGCATCACCCACTACAAGACCGCGGGCCTGATGCGCACCGTGGCCGTCGTCGACACCGACCGCGCAGGCTCCCTGGCTCAAGCACTCGTCATGCTGACGCTGGCCGAGGAATCGCCGGACCACCACCGTCGCATCAGCGAACGGCTCCGGGCACAGCCCGAAGTGCAGCAGTGCTACGCCGTGTCCGGTCGATGGGATTACGCCGTGCTTCTCGCCGCCCCAACGGTCCGTGCCCTGCGGGACCTGAGCAACGCGCTCTTCAAGGCCGACGAGAACATCCGCCGATACGACACGATGTTCATCTTTGACACCGTCAAGAGCGGATCAGCCTTACCCGGCCGACTCCTGCTCCAGCCGGCCCAGCGTTCCGGGTGGAACGCTGGGCCGGACTTGTCAGGTGCCTGATCTTCTCCGGATGGCAGGCAGGGCTCAGGCGCTCACTCGTGATAGGTCGCGGTGTAGGGCTCCATCGCGGCGCCTTCGCCGGTCCGGTTGCCCACGCCGAGGATGGCGCCGTCGTCCTGGACGACCGCGCCGTACACGCGGACCATGGGCGGCGCGAGCTTGCCCTGCCACTGGCCGTCTCGCCACCCGAGCCAGAAGGGCTCAAGGTTGGGCCCGACCCCGAAGAGCTGGATCTGGTCGCCGACCCGGACGAACTGGGAAATCTTGCCCGACTCGTCAAGCTCGAAGGCCTCCCACGCCTTGCCGTCCCAGTGCGCCGTGTACGGAACTTCGTGGCCCTGCTCGCCGCTGTACCCGCCGACCCACACGTCGTCCGGAGCGAGGGCGAGGACGTTGTTGAGTCCTTCGGGGACGCCGGGATCCCCGTTGACGTCCGGGGCCGGCACCTCCGTCCACGCCTTGCCGTCCCAGTGCAGGGCGACGTTGCGGGAGGCCGGGGTGGTCTGGCCGACGGCCCACAGGTCGTTCGACGCCACACCTTCGACGTCATTCAGCGAATAGAGCCTGTCGTCGATCTGGGGGACCGGGACGTCGGTCCACGCCTTGCCGTCCCAGTGCTGCGCCATGCCGCGCGTGGCCCACGTGCGACCAACCGTCCAGATGTCGTCCGGAGCGAACGCCTTCATCGCCAGCGGCTGCGGGTATTTGCCGGGCTGTGCCGCCAGGTCGACCCGCGTCCACTTCTGGCCATCCCAGTGCGCCGAGGTCCCCGGCCCGCCCTTGGGTGGCAGGCTGATCGTCCAGACGTGGTCGGGTGCGATGACCGTGCCGTCCACCAGCGGCCCGACGTTCTCGATCGGCACCTGCTGCCAGCTCTGCTCGCCCTTCCGGTAGACCGCGCTGGTCTCGTCCATGGGACTTCCACCGTTGCTGGTGTAGCCGAAGGCCCAGGACTCGCCCTGCGCGCTGCCCGCGGCCGTCAACATGCCGGACTGGGCCGACGTCGGAACCGGCTCCTCGGTCCAGCTGCCGGTCGCCGACGCCTGCCCGACCGATCCCGCAAGCAGTCCGGCCGTGGCGACCAGGGTGGCTGCTGTTCGTTTCAATTGTTGTATCTCCCAGCTTGCTCAACCGGTACGCCAGAGGGACGTCCCTGTCGAGCCCGGAGTTGTGCCTTGAATCGAAGTCGGCGTCGAAAGGGCAAGGGGTCGAGACTTTGGGGCAACGTGAGCCTTCGCCTGGCGTGCGTGCCAGCTTGAGGCGGGCGGCCTCGCCGGCTGTGCGGTGACCGGGGATACGACTGCGGCCATCATCGGAAAGCCTTGCGGAACAGGGGAATCGTGCCGCGGATCGCCCGCAGGAACACCGGTCACGGATCCGGCCTCGGCAAGGTCAGATTCGAGCTCTTGAAGGTCATTGCACAATGGCTTCTCCGGCACGACGACCTGCTCGGCGTAGGCCCCGCCGTGTGGGCTGGTGAACAGCACCATGGCGATCACTCGTGATCGATCAGTAGGGAAGGTGCGCCCTCCTGAACTCGAACCGCCGGAGGGCTCAGCGGGTCGGCCGGATGCGGCCCAGCGCGCGGTCCAGTTGGTGCAGTGCCGGGTCGAAATCGACGTCGGTGTCGTCGATTTCGGCATCCGAGGGCAGGAACGGCTTGGCGAGCTCGAACACGTCCTGCCGCGCGCAACCGGCCGCGAACCGGATCGTCCCCACGATCGCCTCGGCCAGCCGCCGTGAATCGGGGGCTTGGAAGACCCGCGGATCGATGTGCAGCTCGACGAGTTCGCCGCGGCCGCTCACCGTCGCCGAGACGAGACCGTCGGCGGAGTCGGCCGTGACCCGCATGGCGGTGAGTTCGTCCCGGAACTTCCTGATCCCGTCGGCGAGGCGCTCGTAGGTCTCGTGCATCTCGCCGAGATCGCCGTCATCGGCCCCGTTTCGCACGCGTTCTCCCGTTCACTGTCCAATTGCGACACTGCCGGCGAGGCGGGTGGCCTCGGCGAGGACCGCGGGCCAGCCGTCCGGTCCAGCGCCCGTGACCGAGATGACGACCAGCCGCTTCCCGTCCGGCACTTGCACTTCCGCCTTGATCCGCGGCAGGAGCAGTTCCTCCCGCGCTCCGGTGAGCTGCGGCGGCAGGCGGTACTCCCCGGCGTGCAGGGCCACCAGCGCCGGCCCGTTGGCGAGCATCGCGACGCCGACCTGGGCCGCCGGGTGCCGTCGCCGGTAGGGCACGACGAGGCTGCTCGCGATCGCCACCGCGGGCAGCGGCATCGCGGGCAGCGGGGCGACGCCGACGCCCAGCGCCAGCGAGACCGGCGGGTCGCCGATCGCGAATCTGCCTAGGATGCGCGCACCCTGCTCGGCGGTCCCCGCCGGCAGCGGCATCGACTCGAAGCCTTCGGGCAACGCGATCCGGACGGAATCCGGAATCCGGGATTGTGCGGTCACCATCGTCAGCGCGCTCCCACCCGGTCCCGCGCCCTGGATTCGTCGCGCGCGCCCTGACCTTCGTTGTCCGCG
Organism: Saccharopolyspora sp. NPDC050389; assembly: GCF_040655595.1. Lineage (NCBI taxonomy): Bacteria > Bacillati > Actinomycetota > Actinomycetes > Pseudonocardiales > Pseudonocardiaceae > Saccharopolyspora > Saccharopolyspora sp. NPDC050389. The sequence continues at coordinate 23,143 of NZ_JBFAKG010000095.1, read as the reverse complement.
GCGATCCCGTCCCCGGCCGCGTTCGCGAACGGGACGACGAGGATGCCGAGAGCTGATCCGGTGCCTGCCGTGACTTTCTGCCAGTCCTCCCGCGGTACCCAGTACGACTCCAGGTCGTTGAAGTACGTCGGCGGGCCGTCATCGGGCGAAGCGGCCTCGGCCAGCACCTGCTCTCCGACGACCGCGGTGGTGCCGAAGGGCACGTTGTGCGCGCCGAAGATGACCGCCTGCCTGTCCCAGTTCAGCGTTTCGTCGGCGACATCGGCGCCGGCCTTGTCCGCCAGCGTGTGGCCGCCCAGCGCCACGACGCCGGTGCCCAGCGACGCGTTCCCCAACGTCTCGCTGATCGCCACCGCGATGGGATGCTTGACGACTCCGGTCGCATCGGCGGCCAGGCCGAGCGTGGTGCTGATGTCACCCACCACATCGGACACCTTGTTGATGAGTTCGGCGTTGTCCGCCAGCAGATCCCCGCCCCGCTCCAGCAGGGTGCGGCCCTCGCCGAGCTCCGCGATGATCGCGCGGTGGTCCACGTTCTGGCGGTTGGCGATTTCGTCCAGCAGGCCGTTGAGGTGGTTGTTGATCCACGTCGCGACCTGCTTCACCAGCCGCTCCTGGGCGTCGTCGCCGATGAACGGGATGACCCCGGCGGCCTCGTACGGGACGGTGTTCAGCGCGATGATGTTCTGGATGTACTGCTTCGCGTTCTTCACGTCGGCGGCGAACGCACCGGCGAGCCCGCCGAGCTGCACCAGTTGACCGGCGACGCCGACGCCCAGCGAGATCTCCCAGGTCAGCACGCTGACGAACTCGCCGCCCGCCGGGTCCTGCCAGGCCTCCCAGACCGCCTCGACGCCGGCCTCGTTGAGGCCCGCGAACGCCGTGGCGGAGTCCAGCAGCGCGAAGTACATCGCGCCCAGCATGTCCTCGTTGGTGTCCGGCCACTCGGTGAGCGGCTTGACCTTGGACCACAATTCCCCGGAGGGTTCCGAAACAGGCACAGCGTTTCCCCGTTGTCGCGGTTGGACGAATCAGCGGATGCCGGGAATTCCGCCCTCGATGGTCCGGCTCGCGGCGATTTCTGCCTCCCGGTACGCCTGCACCGCGACCCGGCCTGCGTGGGTGGTCATCTCCAGCTTGTCGAGCACGCCGTCGGCGAGGGTGCGGGTCTGCTCGGCCGCCGGCACGTAGGTCGGCCGGAACGCCTGCGCCAACCTGCCCTGCCCGATGCCCTCCTCGTTGTTGACGGTCACCGGCCGCAGCCGCAGCCAGGTGCGGCTGGTGTCGCTCAGGAGCGCCTGGATCTGCGTCACCTCGGTGTCGGTCGCGTCGGTCCGCATGTTGAGTTCCCAGGTCACGCCCCACCCCGATGTCTCGTCCGGATTCGAATTCACGGTAGGCGCCATGGCGGTGGGCGAACGCCTGATGACACCTTGCTGCCACCGGCGAAGGGCCGCCGTCCTGAGCGGAATCCCGGCGGCGGCCGAACGCCGAACCCTATGCTGTCGGGATGTTCGGCAAGTGGCCGCTGTGGGCGTCTCTGGCCGGCGCCGTGGTGTTGGTCGTGGTGTTCGCGTTCGTCCGGTCCGGCGAGCCGGAGCTGGTTCCGGTCGCGCCGGTGGGCGGCGGCGAGGTGACCATCGCGGGGCGGCTCACCGTGGAGCAGACGGGGGCGGCGATGTCGGCGCGCGTCGTCATCAGCGCGGATCGGCCGGTCGTCCTGCGCGGCCTCACCGTCAGGGTGCGCGACGCGGCGGGCGGCTCACACGATTTCGGCGAGCTGTCCAACGTCGAAGTCAGCGCGGCGCCGAGGGAGAGCGTGCTCGACCGCGGGCCGGTCGCGCCCGGCGACTACACCTGCTTCATGGCCTACCGGCTCGACGGGGGCTGGGTCAACCTGCCGCCCTGGCACGACGTCGCGATCCGCTGACGGCCCGTCAGGACGCGCTCAGCGGGAGGCGCAGCTCGAAGATCGCGCCGCCCTCGTCGGCGTTGTACACCGCCAGCGTTCCGTTGTGCGCCTGTGCCACCCAGCGCACGATCGACAGGCCCAGCCCGGACGATCCGCCGGTGCTGCTGAACCGGTCGAAGGCGTCGGCGGCCGCCTCGGCGTCGATGCCGGGGCCGTGGTCCGCCACCGTGACGGTGCCGCCGGCCACCGTGATGTGCACGATCGCCTCCGCGCCCGGCTGCCGCCCGTACCGCATCGCGTTGTCCAGCAGGTTGCCGATGGCCCGCTGCACCAGCACCGGGTCGGCGTCCACTTTGGTCGGTGCCGCCGTGACGGTCACCTGCGCCCCGTCGGTCCGGGTGTCCTCGACGACGCCGACCACCAGCTGGTCCAGCCAGACCGGCTGGATCGTCAGCTGTTCCACTCCGGCCGCGAGCCGGGCCCGGGCCAGCAGGTCGTCGATGATGCTGCCCATCCGGGCGGCCAGTTGGACGGTGCGCGGCAGCAGGTCGGCGCGTTGGGTGGGATTGTCGAGCGCGGTTTCGGCGAGCGCGCGCAACGCGGCCACCGGGGTGCGCAGGTCGTGCGCTGTCTCGGCGAGCAACACCTCCTGCTGCTGCAACGCCGCTGCGGCGGGCCGGATCGAGCGTCCGGACATCAGGTGGCTCGCGACTCCCAGCCCGCCGATCAGCACGACGCAGCCGCCGATCACCACCAGCACCAGCTCGTTGTGCCGCTGCTGTTCCGGTCGGGCGTCGGCGACCGCGACCACCGCGCCGATGTACGTGCCGTCCCGGCTGATCAGCGGCTCGGCCCGCACCCTGACCAGCTCGCCGCCGGTGCCCTGCTGGTAGCCGGAGACCAGGTTGCCGGAACTGACGGCCTCGGCGGCCAGCCCGCTGAGCACCGCGATGTCCATCGGCACGCACTGCCGGTCGGACAGGTGCGCCTGGAAGGTGGGTGCGCCGCCGGGCAGGATCGCGAACTGCGGGCAGCCATCGTTGAGCACGTCGGTGTTGACGAGGTTGAACTGGATGGTCTCGTCGAAGCCGACCAGCCTGCTGACCGACGAGGTGATGCGGTGCAGCTCGGCATCGGTCTGCTCGATGCCCCGCTTGCCGTCCTCGCTGATCACGAACCAGGCGAGCACCACGAGCCCGATGGCGTTCATCGCGGTGAACAGTGCGGTGAGCGTCCAGCGCAGCCTGCGCAGCCGGTCCGCTGCGGAGTGGTTCACGGGGTGCCGAGCCGGTAACCGACGCCGCGCACCGCGTGGATCAACTCCGGCTCGCGCAGCTTGCGCCGCAACCGCCTGACCGTCGCGTCGACCACGTTGGACATGGGATCGGTCTGCTCGTCCCAGCAGTGCTCGATCAGATCGGCCCGTTCCACGGTTTGCCCCGCCCTGGTGAGGAGGTATTCCAGCACGGCGAACTCCTTGTTCGTCAGGGTCAGCAGCGCGCCCGCCCGGCGCACCTCGCGACGCGCGCAGTCCATCACCAGGTCGGTGTGGTTGAGCACCGAGGGCCGGAAAATGCCGGACCGGCGGCAGAGGTTGGCCACCCGCTCGGCGAGCTCGGCCATGGCGAACGGCTTGACCAGGTAGTCGTCGCCGCCGTGCTCGAAACCCGCCACCCGGTCGGCCAGCGCGTCGCGCGCGGTGAGGAACAGCACCGGCACGTGCCAGCCCTGACGGCGCCTGGCGTGGACGTAGTCGATGGCGTCGCCGTCCGGCAGCATCCGGTCGAACACCACGCAGTCGTAGTGGTTTTCGCGCAGGGCCTGGTCCGCGGTCTCGATGTCCCCGCACGCGTCGATGTCGACGTCCGCCGTGCGCAGTTTCGCGGCCACCGCGATGCGCAGGTTCTCGTCATCTTCGACGACCATGATCCGTGTCATCAAAACCTCATGTGTGCGGGAGGAAAGTCGGTGCCATGCTTTTCCAGCCACCTGCTCCGCCCGGTGCGCACACCGCGCGGAACGCCTTCCTCGAGCCGGGGGACGCGAAGCACGTCGCGCCTCTGAACGCTAACCCGTGGGCGGGCGCAGGTCAGCCGATCGGCCGGATCTGGCATGAACCGGCCGCGAGCCGGAGCTGGAACTCCTTGCGGCGCGCCGGGAAGCCCTGCTCGGGGGAGCAGCGGAACGCGGCCGCGCAGTCCGATTTCACCGCTCAAACGGAGGTGCCCGTCATGAAAGCCCAGCCAGCCGGTCGGCTCAGCCTGGTCGGGGGAAGCGGTCCGGCGACGGGCCGCGCCAGGATGGACACGTTCCTGGCCTCGGCCGTCCGCGAGGTGCTGATCATGGACGTCGGCACGCAGTCCTGGCCGATCGGTGCGTTGCGCCGGTCGGGCGCGAACCTGCGGCGCGGAGTGCGGTACCGGGTGCTGGCGCCCGACGCGGCGCGGCTTTCCGGCGCGCTGACCGGCCTGGCGCTCGCCGGGGCGGAAGTCCGGACCGATGCCGAGATCCCGATGGAGGCGATGGTGGTCGACCGGGCGTCCGCGGTCCTGCCCGCGGACCGCTCGAACGCCGGAAGCACCGCGGGGGCGGCGTTCTTCCAGCTGCCCAGCGTGGTCACCGCGACCGTGGGCCTGTTCGAGCGGATCTGGCAGTCCGCGGTGCCGCTCACCCCGGCTGATCTGCCGGATTCCGGTGACGTGTCCGTGCTCACGAGCCGGGAGCGCGACCTGCTGACCCTGCTCTGCTCGGGCAGCACCGACGAGTCGGCGGCGGCCCGGCTGGGCATCTCGGTCCGCACCGTCCGGCGGATGGTCGCCGACATCATGAACCGGCTCGGCGCGCGCAGCAGGTTCCAGGCCGGGGTCAAGGCGGCCGACCGGGGCTGGCTGATGGACAAGGCGGGCTGATCCGGATCGCGGCCTGGCGAACCGTCGAGATTCGTCGCGGTCTCGTCATTGCCGGCATGCGGGCGGCGACCGCGCGCTAGCGTGCACCTGTGCGGGTGTTGGTTACCGAGGACGACGACAACTTGCGGGTGGCGCTCGACGGGGCTCTGCGCGGCGCCGGTTTCGCGGTGGACGTCGCGGCCGACCTGCCCGCCGCCGACGAGGCGCTGTACGTGAACTCCTACGACTGCGTGGTTTTCGACCGGATGCTGCCGGCCGGGGACGCGCTGCACTACGTGCGCGGCAGGCGCGCGGACGGCTGGCCGGTGCCGGTGCTCTTCCTGACCGCACGGGACAGCTTGGCCGACCGGATCGACGGTCTGCGCCTCGGCGACGACTACCTGGTGAAGCCCTTCGCGATGGCGGAGCTGGTCGCCAGGGTGCGCGGCCTGTGCCGGCGCACCACAGCCGGACGACCGGCGGTGCTGCGCTGCGCGGACGTCGAGCTGGACGGCGGCAACCACCAGGTGCGCCGGGCCGGCGTGCTGCTCACCTTGACCCGCAAGGAGTTCCTGGTCCTGGAACGGCTGATGACCTCGCCCGGCACGCCGCTGTCCCGCCCGGAGTTGATCAACTGTGCGTGGGACGAGGCGGCGGATCCGGCGTCGAACGTGCTGGACGTGGTGATAGGCCGGCTGCGGCGCAAGCTCGGCGACCCGCCGCTGATCCACACCGTGCGCGGCTCCGGCTACCTGATCAGCGGGTAGTCCAGGACCCGTAGCCGCGAAGGCGTTCGCGGCCCGGCACCGGCGGCCGCGGCCGGAAGCTCCCCAATTTACCGCCAATCGAAATGCCGATAACCCGGTGAACGCAATGCTGAGCTACTGCTGCTCAGTCGCCAAAGCCGAGCCTTTTTGGGGCTCATCGCAGAAGAGGGTGTAGTCGCGGCCGCACGACGAGTGCTGGATTGCAACTCGTTTCAGAATGATCGGTGTGTCTGATGTCGGTGGTTGATCATCTTTTGGCGTGCTGCTTGGGTGATCGAGGAGTTGGTGCCAGAGGGCTTGTGGGAGCGGGTGGAGCCGTTGTTGTCGCCGCGTCCGCCGCGCCGCGATCGGTATCCGGGGCGGTTGCCGACCGAGGGCCGGGCGGCGCTGGCCGGGGTCGTGTTCGTGCTCAAGACCGGGATCACCTGGCGGGGGCTGCCGCGCGAGGTCGCCGGATGCTCCGGGGCGACCTGTTGGCGGAGGTTGCGGGACTGGACCGAGGCCGGGGTTTTCGAAGCGGTGCACGAGTTGCTTCTGGACCAGCTGCGGGCCTTGGACCGGCTCGATCTGGATACCGTGGTGGTGGATGGTTCGCATGTGCGAGCGCTGAAAGGGGGGCGGCGGGCCCCTCACCCGTCGATCGGGCTCGACCCGGTACGAAGCACCATGTGATCACCGAAGGTGGTGGCATCCCGCTGGCGGTCACGATCACCGGTGGAAACCGTCATGACAGCACCCAGCTGATCCCACTTGTCGAAGCCCTGCTCACGATCCGGGGCAAACGCGGCCGGCCATGGCAGCGGCCGCGCTGGCTCTGCGGCGATCGTGGATACGACTACGACTACCACCGGAAAGCATTGCGTGATCGAGGGATCGTCCCGCGCATCGCTCGCAAGAACACCGATCACGGCTCCGGCCTCGGCACGATCAGATGGGTCGTCGAGCGCACGTTTGCCCGGCTGCGCCAGTTCAAACGACTCCGCACGCGCTACGAACGACGAGCCGACATCCACCTCGGACTCCTCCAACGCGGATGCGCCCTGATCTGCTACCGCCAACTACGAACATCATTTTGAAACGATCTGTTAGTCCTTGCTCGCGGTCTGCCCGAGCCGGGCGCGGACGGCGATCCCGGCGCAGGCGATCACGGCTACGCCGCCGAGGACCGTGGGCCAGGTGAGCTGTTCGCGCAGGAACAGCGCGGCCCAGCAGATGGTCATCGCCGGCTGCGCGAGCTGGACCTGGCTGACCTGCGCCATCGGGCCGATCGCCAGTCCGCGGTACCAGGCGAAGAAGCCGAGGAACATGCTCACCACGGCCAGGTGGGCGAACGCGGCCCATTCGGTCGCGGTGCCGCTCGGGGTCTGCCCGGCCATCGAGATGCCGGTGAGGGCGATCATCAGCGGCGCGGAGAGCACCAGCGCCCAGGACACGGTCTGCCAGGCGCCGAGCTCGCGGGCGAGGAGCCCGCCTTCCGCGTAGCCGATCGCGGCCGCGACGACGGCGCCGAACAGGAGCAGATCGGACCAGTGCAATCCGCTGAGCCCGCCGCCCTGCAACGCGGCGAACGCGACGGCGGCGACGGCGCCCACTGCCGCCATGACCCAGAACGACATCGGGGGCCGTTCGTGGCCGCGGATCACGGCCATCACCGCGGTCGCGGCGGGCAGGACGGCGATCACGACGGCGCCGTGGCTCGCCGGCGCGGTGGTGAGGGCGAAGGAAGTCAGCACGGGGAAGCCCACGACCACGCCGCCGGCGACGACCGCCAAGCGGCCCCACTGGATGCCGCGTGGCAGCCGCTGCTTCGTGATCGCCAGCGCGGCGGCCGCGAGCAGTGCGGCGACGACCGCGCGGGCGGAGCCGATGAACAGCGGCGACATCCCGCCGCTTTCGACGGCGACGCGGGTGAACGGGACGGTGAAGGAGAACGCCGCGACCCCGAGCAGACCCCACCAGAGGCCGGTGCTCGACGGGGATAGCACTGGCGTCGCTGTGAGAGTAGCGCTATCGTTGTTCTTCATGTCCGACGATAGCAGCCCGGCGAGGATCGCTGCGACCCTGAGGCAATGGATCGCCGCGGCTCCGCCGGGGGCGAAGCTGCCGTCGACGCGTTCCTTGGTCGCCCAACACGGAGCGAGTCCGGTCACCGTGCAGAAGGCGCTGCGCAGTCTGGCCGCGCAGGGCGTGGTGGAGAGCCGCCCAGGCGTGGGCACGTTCGTCCGCGCCGCCCGCCCGAACGATTTCGGGTGGCAGACGGCGGCGCTCGGGTCGCCGAACCACCGGATCCCGGAGCTGCCAACGGCTTTGCAGTCGGCCCCGAACGACGCGGTCGCGCTGCATTCGGGCTATCCCGAGCGCGCACTGCTGCCGGAACGCCTGGTCCGCGCGGCGTTCACCCGCGTGGCCCGCACCGACGCGCTGGTCGACAGGCCGCCGACGGCGGGCCTGCCGGAACTGCAGTCGTGGTTCGCGGCCGAGCTGGAGTCGGCGACCCCGGCCGGAACGACCCCGGTAGCGCCGAGCGACGTCGTGGTCATCCCGGGCAGCCAGGGCGGGCTGAGCACCGCGTTCCGCGCTCTCGTCGGGGCCGGGCGGCCGCTGCTCATGGAGTCGCCGACCTACTGGGGCGCGATCCTGGCCGCCGCCCAGGTCGGCGTGGAGGTCATCCCGGTACCCAGCGGCTTCAACGGCCCCGATCCGGATGCGGTGTCGCGCGCGTTCGAGCAGTCGGGAGCGCGCGCCTTCTACGCCCAGCCCAGCTTTGCCAGCCCGACCGGGGCGCTGTGGTCGCCGGAGCTGGCAGGTCGGGTCCTGGACACGGTGCGGCAGCACGGCGCGTTCCTCATCGAGGACGACGCGGCGCACGACTTCGGCATGACGGCCGACCCGCGCCCGGTCGCCGCGCAGGACGACGGCGGGCACGTCGTCTACATCCGCTCGCTGAGCAAGAGCGTCTCCCCGGCGGTCCGCGTCGCCGGGCTGATCGCGCGCGGCCCGGCGCGCAAGCGGATCCTCGCGGATGCGCAGGCGGAATCCATCTACGTCAGCGGTGTTCTGCAGGCGGTCGCGCTCGACGTCGTCACGCAACCCGCCTGGCGGACCCACCTGCGCCGGCTCCGCCACGAGCTGAAAACCCGCCGGGACCTGCTCGTCGAAAGCCTCCGCGAGCACGCGCCCGGCGTGGCTCTGGAAGCCGTGCCGCAGGGCGGACTGAACCTGTGGGCGCGACTGCCGGACGCCGTCGATCTCGGCCGGGTCATCCAGGAATGCAAGTCGGCGGGCGTCATCATCGGCGCGGGCAGCGAGTGGTTCCCGGCGGAACCGACGGGGCAGTACATCCGCCTCAACTACGCGGGCCCGAACCCCGGCGCCTTCCCCGACGGGGCGCGCACGATCGGCCAGGTGCTCGCACGCGCGGCCTAGGTGAAGGCATGGCGGCTGACGTCGTGCCGGCCGCCATGCGTTGCGTTCAGCGGGTTTTTCGCGCCCGGTCGAGGAGGATGAGCGGGATGGCGGCCAGGGCGAGGGCCGCGCCGATCAAGCACACCGAGGTGAGAGCGGCCCCTTGCGCGAGCGAGGCGGCCGCCAGGACCGGCGTGATGCTGATGCCCAGCTGGAACGCCGACACGGTGGTGGCACCGGCGAGGGTCGGCGCATCGGCCGCGATCGCGAAGACGCGTCCGTAGACGGCGGGGTTCAGCACGAACGCGGCGATGCCCATCAGGAACACCGCCGGTACCACCGCCCAGATCTGCTGGATCGCGAAAACCATTGCGGCAGAAAGGATCACGATCGCCGATGCGCCGGTGAGCAGCGCGAGGTGAGGGCGCCGATCGGAGACGCGGCCGCCGACGGACAGCCCGGCGAAGGCGCCGATCCCGAAGAGCGCGAGGACGGCCGGGATCCAGACCTCGGGGACGCCGGTGATGTCGGCGAGCATGGCGGCCAGGTAGTTGAACGTGATCATGTACGCCGCGGTGGTCAGGATCGTGATCGCGTAGATGCCCCAGAGCATCGGCTTCCGCATCGTGGCGAGCTCCCGCGATACGCTCGGCGCGGCGGCCCGCTCGGCGCCCGAGGAGCCGGGGAGACCGAGCAGGCAGCCGACCATCCCGGCGATGGTGAGGGCCACCACGGCCCAGAAACCGCCGCGCCATTCGGTGAAGTGGCTGAGCAGCGTGCCTGCGGGGCCGCCGGCGACCATTGCCACGCTGAGGCCGCTGACCACCACTCCGGAGGCGCGCGCGTTCCGGTCCGGCGTCACCAGGCCGATCGCGGTCACCGACGCGACCGCGAAGAATCCCGCGTAGGCGATGCCCGAAATCGCTCTGGTGAGCAGCAAGACCTCGTAGTCGCCGAGCAGTCCGGCGACGATGCTGGCCGCGAAGACGCCCTGGGTGGCGACCAGCGCGGTGCGGCGGGGCCAGCGCAGGCTGAGCACGGCGAACGGCGGCCCGCCGATCACGACACCCAGCGCGAACGCGGTGATCAGGAGCCCGGCCGAGGAGAGCGTGACGTTCAGATCGGTGGCGACCGCAGGCAGCACGCCGGCCAGCAGGAACTCCGCGCTTCCCATCGCGAACAGGCTGAAGCCCAGCAGGTACACGCCGGCCGGCAACCTGTCGGAGCGGCTGCGCCGCGTCTCCCTCGTCGAATCCATCGTTGTGTCCATTCGGACCACCTCCACCGAGAGGATCGGGACGGCCTGCCGGAATCAGCAAACGACGTTGCCGATTCCGGGACGGATTCGGTTGACTGCATCCCATGGACGACCAACCGAGCATCGGCGCCGTGATCGAGCAGATCGCTCCTCGGCTGCGGCGCGCCCGCGAGAAGAAGGGCGTCAGCCTGGCCGGCCTCGCGCGGGCCACCGGCATCTCGACCAGCACGCTGTCGCGCCTGGAATCGGCTCAGCGCAAGCCGAGCCTCGAGCTCCTCCTGCCGATCACCGCGGCGCTCGGCATCCCTCTGGACGAGATCGTCGCCGCGCCACGGATACTCGATCCGCGCGTGCCGCAGCAGCCCACCAAGACGGGTGGCCGCGTGCTGATCCCGTTGTCGCGGCATCAGGGAGAACCGCGCGCGTACAAGATGACCATCCCCGCGCACGACGAAGAGCCCCACCTGCGGACCCACACGGGCTACGAATGGCTGTACGTGCTCCGCGGACAACTCCGCGTGAAGCTGGGCGACCACGACTTCGTCATGGGAGCCGGCGAGGCGGCCGAGTTCGACTGCCGGATCCCGCACTGGTTCGGCGCCGCCGGACGCGGCAGCGTCGAAGTGCTCAGCCTCTTCGGAAAGCAGGGCGAACGGATCCACCTCCGCACCTCACGACACTGACGCGAACCGCAAGGTGCCCGGCGACGACTGATCCGGGCCGCTGTCGTGAAGCGCGGCCGACGCCGTGAGCGGTTTTGATCGCTCGCGGCGTCGCGCGTGGGTTTCCGGTTGTATCAGGCGTGGGTGACCAGGAGGGTGACTCCGACTTCTCCGCCGCAGTCGACGAAAACCGGGCCGACGCCGTTGCCGACGGTTTCGGTCAGCCGTGCCTTGGCGACGAATCCTTCGGGGTCGTCGGCGACGATGCGGATGTCCTCCAGCACGGGCTTGTCGGGGCCGAAGCCGCTGAGGATCCTCTTGAGATTCGTGCCACCACCGCAGTTGCCGGTGATGGTGACTTCCTGGCCGCGCCATGCGGGATTGGGCGATACCTGCACCTGCGCCCTGGTTCCCTTGGGCGGGAGGGATTCGGTGTTGGTTTCCGGGTTGCTCACGGCGAATGCTCCAGTCGCGGTTGCGCCGGCCGCGGCGATCAGCCCGACTCCGGCGATTGATCTCTTCTTGTCGAGCACGGCGGCATCCCGCAACGTCGTCGTCCTATGAGGACGTTGCGGTTTCCGTTGTGCTGCCGGAGGGTCCGGCAGGATCTGGTCGGTGAGTCGCGCCGGTGATCCGCTCCGGTTCTCTCCTCGTCGAATTGTGATCCACGTCACTGTCAAGGACCGCTGAGTGCGTCCGCGGCGTGTTGTAGACGTCAGCGAAAGGGGGACGGAATGGTTTGGCTCGTGCGTTGGCGGCCGGCCTTTCAGGCGAGGTCGCGGAGTCTTTCGCGCAGGTCGGACCGGGCGCGTTCCCAGTGAGGGTATTCCCGCGATCTTGCGCCGCGGCCGCGATTTCTCGTCCCGGCGCTGGACAGTCGAATCATGTGGTCGGCGCGTTGTCCCGACGACGCTGGGGCGCAACGGGGGACGGGCGTCGCGCCGAACAGCATGCTCGAACGCAGGTCGGAGGAAGGCACGATGATTACCAAGGCTGGATCGGCGATGCACTCGGTGAACTCGGCTGTGCCCGAGCCGCGTAAGCAGGCTCGCGTCGCGGTGTGGGCGTCAGATCCCATCACCTTGACCGGGTTGGCCGAGATGCTCCTGGGCACGGCGGACGTGTTCGTCGCGACGGACGCGTTCCCGGCCGATGTAGACGTGCTCGTCTTCGCCGCGGACCGCGTGACCCCGGATGTCCTGGCCAGCCTGAGCAAGGCGGCCGCCGAATCGGCCGCGCCCGCGGTGCTGGTGGTCAGGCAACTGGAACGTGCAGTGCTGCTGCGCGTGGTCGAGTGCCGCGTGGTCGCGGTGCTGCACCGCGGCGCGGCCACGGGCGAGCTGCTGCTCGACGCGATCCGCGTGGCGGCAGAGGGAGGTGGCGTGCTTCCGACCAACCTGCTGGGCGAACTGCTGCGGCAGGTGGAGAACCTGCATCGCGAGGTCCTGGAACCGCGCGGCCTGAACTCCGCCGGTTTCACGGCTCGGGAGATCGACGTGCTGCGGCTGCTGGCGGAGGGCTGGGACACCGAGGAGATCGGCAAGAAGCTCTGCTATTCGGAGCGCACGGTGAAGAACGTCATCTACGCGATGACGAACCGGTTGAACCTGCGCAACCGGCCCCAATTGGTGGCCTACTGCGTGCGAACCGGCGTCATCTGACCGTGTGCGCTGGCCGATCCTCGTGACGCCTGTTCGCGGCCGGCGCCGCCCGGGGCCATGCCACGGTGACCGAGGTGATCACCACTGGCCGAGCGAACGACGAAGGGCCGCCCGATCGCTTCGGGCGGCCCCTCGTCACCGTCGTCAGGCCGTGTAGCAGCTCGGCCCCGCGATCACGTGCACTTCGGTGCCCCGCTGGTCGTTGTAGATGGTCGAAACCCAGGTAGCGGTCGCCGGCGAACACGTCGATCTGCTCGTTGGAGTTGCCACCGATCTGGGCCGTGGTGCAGGGGTCTCCGCCCATCTCGGGCGTGATGCGGAGGCCACCGCGGTCGGGGAACGACACCGTGACGAAGGAATCGTGGTGGTTGCAGATCGTCAGGCTGCCGGGAGTGGCGGCCTGCGCCATCCCGGTGGAGGCCAGGCTGAGCGCCACGCCGAGCGCGCCGATCGTTCCCGCGGCACGGGCGACCCGCTCGAAAGTGCCTTCCGCATATTCTTGAAGTCCAGTCCGTCGTATCCATTGAGGACACTTCGTTTCTAATCGGATCCGGGCCGCCCTCCGTCGGCCTCCGCGAGTATTGCCGGGTGATCCCGGCGCACATCGATGCCCGAAAGTCCTTGCCTGCGAAGGTGATGCGGCCGTCTGTGTCGGTCGATCGGGCATCGAGCTTGCCCGCGGGGGAATTTCTCGGTTGATCCGCACGCCGGTGTCACCGCCGCTGAGTATCTTCCCGTGTCAGGCGTTCCAGCGGGACAACCCCGTCCCGTGATGTCCATTCGGGAGTGTCGTTCACCGTGCCATTGCAGCCCAGCGATTACGACCAGCTGTTCGTTCCCGGCGCGGCTTTCCCCACCTCGGACGGTGAAAGCCGCACCGTGCGGCTGGACAGCGGCTGGCTGTCGTTGCCCACCGGCCGCGTCGTGGCCGCCGAACCAGGTTTTCTCGGCCTCGCCGATGAAGACTGCGCCTTCACTCAGACCGTGCCGCCGGGGAAGTATCCGGTCGGGCTCGCCGTCGTGAAGTACCGGGATTCGGAGGGCGCCGGCGTCATCGACGAGCGGGTGGCGGCCGCCCGGCTGGTGATCCGCGACGAGCCGGTCGTCGCCTGGGAGCTCGCGGTGGTGAAGGGACAGGACGTCGCCGAACTCGACGAGGCCGAGTTCTTCGGCTACGCCGTCGACGGCGGCACGGGTTGCTTCACGGACGCCGGAATCATCCAGTCCGTGCTGGAGGACGACCCGGAGTGGGCGATCGACGTCGGGATGGACGTGGGTGATCGCCCCACCGCCGTGAACGAGGCGGAAGGCCCGGACGGCGAACCGATCCTGGTAGCGTTCAGCACCGGGTACGGCGACGGTCACTACCCGACCTGGATCGGCCGCACGGCCGGCGGTGACGTGGCGTGCTTCCTCACCGACTTCTTCCTCCTCGACGACGAGGACGCCGAAGCCGGCTGAGTCGTTGCCGCACAACGCCGGTCGGCGATGCGGTCGCGTTCGGGCCCGGGCTCAGCGGCGCAGGGCGGTCTCCCGCTCCATGTGCGCCAGCTTCTCGGGATTGCGCACGGCGTAGAGCCCGGTGATGAGGCCGTCTTCGATGCGCACCGCCAGGACGGTGTCGATGTCGCCGTTGAGCCGGACAAGCAGCGCCGGGCGGCCGTTGACCTGTGCCGGCTGCAGCGACGCCGCGGCGATCTTGCCCAGCACGTCGGCCACCGTGCCGGCCCCCACCAAGGGGGCCAGCGCGGCCTGCACGACTCCGCCGCCGTCGGTCAGGAGGACGACGTCCGGCGCGAGGATGTCGAGCAGGCGTTGCAGATCGCCCGTTTCGACCGCCCGCTTGAACGCGTCGAGCGCGTCATGTGCCTCGGCCGGAGATACGACCCCGCGCGGGCGGCGCGCCGCGACGTGTGCCCGAGCCCGGTGCGCGATCTGGCGGACCGCGGCCGGGCTCTTGTCGACGGCTTCGGCGATCTCGTCGTAGGCCAGATCGAACACCTCGCGCAGCACGAACACCGCCCGCTCGGTCGGCGCGAGCGTCTCCAGCACCAGCAGCATGGCCATCGAGACGCTGTCGGCCAGTTCGATGTCCTCGGCCACGTCGGGCGCGGTGAGCAGCGGCTCGGGCAACCAGGGGCCGACGTAGGACTCCTTGCGGCGGCCGAGCGTGCGCAGCCGGCCCAGCGCCTGGCGCGTGGTGACCCGGACCAGGAAGGCGCGCTGATCCCGCACTGTTTCGAGATCGACGTCCACCCACCGCAGCCAGGTCTCCTGCAGGACGTCTTCGGCGTCGGCGGCCGAACCGAGCATCTCGTAGGCGACGGTGAACAGCAGGTTGCGGTGGGCGACGAACGCCTCGGTGGCGGTGCCCATCCGGTCGCCGGGCGCGAGCGGCTCGGCGGTGTCCGCGGTTCGTTCGCTGCGCTCGTTCATCGCCGGCTCCTGCCTGTTGTCCTCGACGCTGCCACACGCACAAGGTGCCGGTCCGGGCCACTTTGTGACACCCGTGATCGGTGTCGTGCATCACATCGCCGCGCTGTCACAGGGGCCGAGTCGCCGGCATCTCCATGTTCGTCAAGACGCCGCGCGAACGATCCGCGCGGCACGCCGCTGCACGAGTGAGGACGAAGCCATGGAACCCCGTATCAACCTGATGGCCAACAAGATCGGCGCCAAGGTCGGCAAGCGGATCTACAACGTCAGCCTGGCGATCCAGGAATCGTCGCTGCCCAAGGCCCTCCAGGAGTTGGTGGCACTGCGCGCCAGCCAGATCAACGGCTGCGGCTGGTGCGTCGACGTCCACACCAAGGAGGCCGCGGCCGCCGGTGAAACCGCGGTCCGGATCAACCTGGTCGCCGCCTGGCGCGAGTCCACTGTGTTCACCGAGGCCGAGCGGGCCGCGCTGGCGCTCGCCGAGGAGGGCACCCGGCTGGCCGACGCCCACCACGGCGTGTCCGACGAGACCTGGGCCCAGGTGTGCAAGCACTACGACGAGGACGAGATCGCCGCGCTGGTCTCGTTGGTCGCCATGATCAACGCCGCTAACCGGCTCGGCGTGATCGCGCGCATGCGGGGAGGTTCCTACGACCCCGGCATGTTCGCCGGCCTGTCGAGCTGACCGGCAGGTGAATCGAGGCCCGGCCCAGGATCATTCGATCCGGGCCGGGCCTGCGCGAGTTCAAGGCATCCCGGCTGATCGGGTGCGGAATTGACAGGTGATCGAACTGCAACTAGCTTTGTTGCAGTTCGGCGGGTGCCGTGCTGTTCGCGAAGGGATTGCGGTGGGTCTCAGCAGTAGGAGCGCGGTCGCCATCCACGCGCTCACGATGTTGGCGCGCTGGGACGACCGGTCGCTGACCTCCGCGGAGATCGCGGAAAGCCTGGCGAGCAACGCGGTTCTCGTGCGGCGCATCCTCGGCAACCTGCGGGATGCAGACCTGGTGCTGTCCACCGAGGGGCGCGGTGGCGGCTGGTCCCTGGCTCGCGCTGCACGCGAAATCACGCTCTACGACGCGTACACCGCCGTCGAGGCGGGGCCGATCCTGTCCCGGCATGCCCATCCGCCCAGCGCCGAGTGCGAGGTGGGGCGCAACATGCAGGCCCTGCTGGATGCGGAGTTCCGGGACGCGGAGCGGGCGATGGAGGAACGGCTCGGCCGGACGACCATCGCCGACCTGGCCCGGAAGGTGCTGGACTGCGAGCGCGAAGTCGCGCTGCGGAACCACTAGCCGGGCAGTGGCGGAGGTGAGGCCCTCCGTCATTCTTTTTGCCCTAACTGTAACTACGACAGTGGCAGTAAATGCCGCGGAGGAGTGCGTCGAATGACATCCACCTCGACCGAACCGGAACGAACCGGCTCGGGAACGGCCCTGCTGGCCGTGCTCATGCCGGCGATCCTCGTCACGGTCACCGCCAGCGACATGGTCAACCTCATGCTCCCGTCGATCGGAGCGGAGTTCGGGGCGTCCGAAGCGGAACTCGCCTGGGTCGTCACCGGTTTCCTGCTGATGTTCGCGATCGGCATTCCCCTCTACGGCCGCATCTCCGACCGGGTGAGCCTGCGGAGCCTCTTCGCCTTCGCCCTGGTGACGTACGCGGTCGGGAGCCTGGTCTGCGCGCTCGCCCCGGAACTCCTCGTGCTCGTGCTCGGGCGAATAGTGATGGGCGTGGGCGCGGCCGCGATACCCGTGCTGGCGATCATCTCCGTCACCAGGTTGATGCCGGAGGACAAGCGAGGAACGGGCATCGGCGTCGTCTCCGCGGCCGCGGGCATCGGCACCGCCGCTGGCCCGGCCATCGGCGGCGGGATCGGCCAGTTCCTCGGCTGGCCCGCGCTGTTCTGGCTCATGCTCGTGGTCGCGCTGGTGCTGCTTCCCCCGGCGCTGCGCGTGCTTCCGGGCGAGCCCCCGTCGGGCGCGGGCCGGTTCGACCTCCTCGGCGGCATCCTGCTGGGCCTCGGCGCCGGGCTGGTCCTGTTCGGCATCACCCAGGCGCAGGTCGCCGGCTTCGGCGCGCCGTCTTCCTGGGGCAGCCTCTTGGTAGCGGTCGTGGCGATCGCGCTGTTCGGGTGGCGCACCGTTCGCGTCGCGCAGCCGTTCGTCCCGCCCGCGCTGTTCACCAACCGGGTCTACCGGGCTGCGGTCGTCGTCGCGTTCCTGGCCATGGTCGTCAACCTCGGCGGCCTCGTTTTCGTCCCGCTGCTGGTGGTCGACGTCAACGGTCTCGCCCCGGGGGCGGGAGCCCTGGTCATGATCCCGGCCGGCGTTGCCGTCGCCGTGCTCTCGCCGCTGATCGGTCGCCTCGCCGACCGCATCGGCACCCGGCCACTGGTGCTGGCGGGCCTCGTGGTGATCGGGGTGTTCGCCCTGTTCCTCTCGGCTTTCACGGGAGGCGCCTCGGTGATCCCCGCCGGTGTCGGGATCCTCGGGCTCAGCGTCGGCTTCATCTTCGTGATCACGCCGATCATCAGCGCGGCGGCGAGCGCGCTGCCGGGCGATCAGGTCGGTGTCGGCCTCGGAATCCTCCAGGGAGCCCAGTTCCTCGGCGCCGGCACCGGTCCGGCCCTGTTCGGCGTGCTGGTGACGGCAAGGTTGCAGAGCGGCAGCAGCGCCATCAATCCCTTCTACGGCGGTAATGACGGAGCTGCCTATTCCGACGCCTTCCTGGCGATGGCCGTGGTCGTCGTCCTCGCGTTGATCGTCGCCTTCCGGATGCGTCCCGCGCCGACGCGCGACGCGGACAACGCGCGCTGAACCACGGCATTCGTCCACTGTGGCCCGTTTCCGCCGGCCCGAGATGAACGCGAGCGCGGCCCGGCGTCGAACTCAAGCGGGTTTACCGAATTGAGCCGATGTTTGACCTGAATGTCGCAACGGGCCGGCGGAATGTCGGCGAACGGACTATTTCGATTGCCTGAGAAGTGTGAATCCGGGCACTGTTCGGTAAAATTGGCTAACGTTTCGGAACTAGGTTGATCGCCGGTTTCATGGCCGCCGTCCAGTCGTCCTGAATGCTCTGTTCGGAGGATTTAGGTTAGCCGCCGTCGCGGCTCGGCCGCAATATTCGGAGCCGCGGCTCGGTGCGGTAATCTCTCCCGCTGGGGTTTATTTCACGGCCAGCTCTGGGAAAGGTGCCGAAGTATGTCCGAGTTATGGGATGAGACGCAGAGGTTAACCAACCCGCTGATTTCCCGGAACCTGGTCTACTTCATCGCCCTGGCCGACGAGCTGCATTTCGGCCGGGCCGCCGAGCGGCTGTACGTCACGCAGTCGGCGCTCTCCCAGGGCATCCGATCCATGGAACGCCTCCTCGGCGCGGAGCTGTTCGTCCGGAGCCGGCGGGGCGTTCGCCTCACCGACCCCGGGAAGATCCTGCTGGGCGAGGCGACGTGCATACTCCGGCGATCCGAGCGGATAGCCCGGACGATCCGGGAGGTGGCGCGCGGGAGCACCGGCAGGATTCGCGTGCTGTACAGCAGGTCCGGCGTCCACCTGGGGCAGCGGCGGCTCGTCGAGGAATTCCGCGGCGAACACCCCGAGGTCGACGTGGTGACGATCGCGGGATGGGCCTCGCACAACGTCGCCGAGCTCCGCTCGCGCAAGGCCGACGTGGCCTTCCTGCGCACGCCTCCCGGTCTCCCGGACATCGACTGCCGGATCATCGGGGAGGAAGAGCTCGTGGCGGTTCTGCCCGCCGGCTCGCCGCTGGCCGCCCGCGACCGCGTGACGCGGGAGGAGTTCCGGTCGCAGCCGGTCGTGATGTGGTCGCGCGAAAGCGGCCCGGAGTTCTACGACCGCGTCGTCGAACAGATCTGGGGAGATGATGTGCCCGAGATCACCTCCTTCGAACCCGATTACGCCAACGTCATCGACGCGGTTTGCTCGGGTTCCGGGGTCGCGGTGCTGGATCGCTCGCTGGCCGAACACGCCGCGTCCGGCGGCGCCGTCTGCCGCCCCTTCGCCGGCCGGCGGCCGACCGGTGAGATCTCCCTGGCCTGGTTGAACAGCGACAGCAGCCCGCTGGTCCGCCGGTTCGTCGAGTTCGCCGCCGAGGCGGGCCGGCACGGGCTCGCGGAGCCGGTGGAGCTGCAGGCCGCCCTCGGGCGGCAGGCGCGGAACAATCGGTTCTGATCAGACCATTAGAAAGTTTAATTAGAGGTAGGTGCGGGCGCGCTGTAATGTCGCCTGCGGTCAACGGTGACCGCCTACTTCCAACCACCTGAAAGGGACCGGCTTCATGCTGTCGTTTCCGGAGGGACATCAGCCGCGTTACAACGACTTTTCAATTCGGGCGATCTCGGATGAAACGCTTCGCGAAGGTGGTGAGCGTGCGCCATATGGCGCCGATGATTCGCGCAAGCTGCGGTTGATCGAGGCTGTCACCAATGCAGGCGTCACCGACATCGACGTCGGTTCGGGGATCACCGAGGCGGCGTTCGTGCGCAACGTGCTCGACGCGAAGTACTTGATGGGCAGGATTCCGGAGCGGACGGAATTCTCGTTCAACCTGACCTTGAAGACGTGGGAACCGCTGTGCGAGGAGCTGGAGCGCAACATTCCGCGCGAGTACCTCAAGGAGATGTACGTCAGCATCGGCATGATCGAGATCGACAGCGAGAACAAGCTGTTCGAACGGGTCGCCGAGCGGCTGCGCTCCATCGGCGTGGGACGGCTGCGGTCCAGCCTGCTCAACGCCTTCTCCGGCACCGTTGACGAGGGCAAGTACGCCCACCTCAACGACCAGATCGAACGCTGCCGGCAGCAGGGGATCTCGCTGGTCCGGATCAACGACTCCGTCGGCACCCTGCTCCCGGACGCGACCGCGATCCTGGCGGCCAACCTGGTGCACGACAACCCGGACTTCAACTTCTACCTGCACGGGCACAACGACCGCGGCATCGGCACGGCGAACTCGCTGGTCTCGGTCTTCCACGGCTTCCAGATGATCGAGGGCGGCGTCGCCGGCGTCGGCAACCGGGCCGGGCTTGCCGAGCTGGAGTCGATCGCCACCGTCTTCGCCGAGCGCAACATCGGCGTCGAGGCAGGCGAGCTGGACATCGACAAGCTCTCCGCCGCCGCGCGGCTGTCCGAGGAGGTCTTCCTGGCTACCCCGGATCCGTACCGGGCGGTGAGCGGTTTCCTGGTGGAGAACGAGAACGCCGGAATCGTGAACGTGCCGGACTACCTCGGCGTGTCCCGGCCGGTGGACTACTTCCTCAACCGGATCGGTCTGTTCCCGGTCTACATCAAGCAGATCCTCGCCGAGGCCGGCGCGGATCCGGTGATGCTCAAGGACGACGAGCTGATCCACGAGATCTACGTGCGGCTCGCCGAGCAGATGGACGAGCTGTACCAGCAGAAGCGCGTCGAGTTCGACCGGATCTCGGCGCAGATCAAGGCGTTCTACGCGGACATGGTGCGGTTGAACGACGTTCAGACCACCGCTCTGGAGGTCATCCGCGACCGCGCCGACCGCGCCACCGTGGTCGGCGTCTGAAGCGGCGCGGCCGGAACGGATTGAACTCTCCTGATGAACGAAAGCAGTTATGCGTCCCGGCTGACGGCCGCCGGTGTGGTGGCCGTCAGCATCGGGAACTTCCTCGTCGCCTTCGACGCGTCCTCGGTGAACGTGGCGTTGCCCAGCATCACCGCGTCCCTGCAGGCATCGGCGGCCGAACAGCAGTGGTTCCTGGACGCCTACACGATTCCGCTGTGCGTGTTCCTGCTGACCGCTGGCGTCGCCGGTGACCGCTTCGGCGTCGCCCGCGTGTACCGCGTGTCCACGGCGATGTTCGCGATCGCCTCCCTGCTGTGCGCGCTGCCGATGTCGGGCTGGCAGCTGATCGCTGCGCGCGTGCTCCAGGGCGCCAGCGCGAGCTTCATGCTCCCGATGACGCTGTCCATCCTCACCAAGGGCATCCCCGACCTGACCCGGCGCGCCCGCGCCATCGGCGGTTGGGGCGTGGTCGGCGGCGTGGCCATCGCGACGTCACCGCTGGCCGGCGGCCTGATCACCCAGTTCGTGGGCTGGCGGTGGCTGTTCCTGGTCAACATCCCGGTGTGCGTGTTCGCGCTGGTGCTGATCCGCGGTTTCCGCGACCCGGTGGCCGTTCCCGAGCGGCGCTTCACCGTGGTGCCGCAGCTGCTGTTCTGCCTCGCCCTGACGTTCCTGGCCGGTTCGTTGATCGAGGGCTCGCACTCGTCGTTCGCCAACCCGATCGTCGTGGCCGCGCTGGTCGGTTTCGCCGTGGCCCTGGGCGCGCTGGCGCTGACCCAGCTGAAGGCCGCGACGCCGCTGGTGCCGCGCGCGCTGTTCACCCACCGCCCGTACCTGCTGGTCATCCTCTCCGGTGGCCTCTACCAGATCGGGTCCTACGGTTCGCTGCTGGTGCTGGCGCTCTTCCTGCAGCAGCAGTACGGGCTGACCGCCGAGCAGGCGGGCTACGCCGCGCTGCCGTGCTGCGTGGCGTGGCTGTGCGGGAACCTGCTGGCGAGCCGGGTCACGCCCGCGGTCCGGCGCCGGATCATCTTGGCTGCCACGCTGATCGGCGGCGTGGGCGGTGCGTCGGTCGCCGTGCTGTCGGTGACCGGATCGCTGACGGCGACGCTGGCGGCCACCGCGCTGATCGGCTTGCCGTCGGGTCTGCTGGCCTCCCTGCTCAGCGCCGAAGCCATGCACCTGTGCCCGCCCGAGATTTCCGGAGCCGCGTCCGGCCTGCTGAACACCAGCAGGCAGGTGGGCATGACCATCGCCATCGCGGTGCTCGGCGGTCTCGGCTTCGCCTACCAGCTCCTCGTCCCGATGTCGGTCGTCGCGGGCGCGTTCCTGCTCGTCGGCGTCAGCTGCCTGTCGGCCTTCGCGTTGCGCGCGGACCACGGGCCGGCGGATGCGCCGAAACAGCCGGTCACGGCCGACGGATCTCGGTGAGATAGCCAACGGAGGGAAATGCCGGTGTGGACTTCTGTCGCGGGGGCTGTGGCCGCGGCATGGGTCCTGGCCGGCCTGGTCGTCGGCGCGCGCCGGTATCGGCATCGGCTCGCGCTGGCGTACCGCCGCGTGGACTCGCGGTGCCGCCAGTGGTACGAACTGCGGTCGAAAAGCTGGTTCTGAAGTGGGAAATCCAACGTGGGCGGGATAGCTCCCGTCCCGCATGACGGTGCTCCTCCTCGACGGCCGGGCGAGGAGGAGCACCCGTGTGCTCGCCCCGATCCTTCGCTAGGTCATCTCCGCACGGTTGAAAATTGCGCAGTCTGAACTGTACAGTTTCAACTGTAGAACCTGAGGGGTGATGGCCATGGGCGACGCCGTGTCGGAATCGGCGATCCACGCCGCGCGCGAACTGCGGACCACGGTGGGCCGCCTGCGACGGCGGCTCAAGCAGACCTACGACGCCGAAGGGCTGACGCCTTCGCAGACATCCGTGCTGAGCAGGCTCGGCAAGCACGGCCCGGCGTCGACGAGCGATCTGGCGGCGGCGGAAGGCGTTCGGCACCAGTCGATCGCAGCGACGCTAAGCGCGCTGGACAAGCGCGGCCTGATCGAGCGCCGCGCGGATCCTGATGACGGGCGCCGGCAGCTGGTGTCCGTCAGCGACACCGGACACGCGTTCCTCAAAGACAAGCGGCGCGCGAGGGACGAGTGGCTGGCTCGCACCCTGCACGACCGCTACACCGAGGGCGAGCGGCAGGCCGTGCGGGAAGCGTTGGTGCTGCTGGAAAGGCTCACCGAAGCGTGATCCGCCGTCGGAGGGCTTCCGCGGAGGGCTTCGACCGCAAGTTGCTCGCGCCGATGATCGTCGGTTCGATCCTGAACCCGGTCAACTCCTCGATCGTCTCGGTGGCGCTGGTGCCGATCGGGGTCGCGTTCGGCGCGCCGCCTTCGGAGACGGCCTGGCTGATCTCGGCGCTGTACCTGGCCACCGCGATCGGCCAGCCGGTCGCGGGCCGGATGATCGACCTGCAGGCACGGGGCCGTGAGTCTTTTGGGCTGCTATAGAGGCTGTTTCCAAACTCGATCTGCGTGGCGGTGCGGGTGGCGGCCCCCCTGCGGGAATTACGGTCGCCTTCTCGCTGTGGGATCCCCGACATC
>NZ_JBFAKG010000094.1:28250-38157 GCF_040655595.1 Saccharopolyspora sp. NPDC050389 | reverse complement strand
CGCAAGAGGAAGGATCAACCAAGGGCTTCATCCATGATCAACCGGGGCCGCAACACCAGCACCCGAGGTTAAACAACAAGCTATAGCAACCCAAAGTGCTCACGAGCTCACGCCGCCGACAGCACCAGGCCGCTGGTGGGGACGCCGGTTCCGGCCGTGACCACGACGTGTTCGACGTCGTCGACCTGGTTGACCGCCGAACCCCGGACCTGGCGGACCGCCTCCGCGATGCCGTTCATGCCGTGGATGTAGGCCTCGCCGAGCTGGCCGCCGTGGGTGTTCAGCGGCAGCCGCCCGCCGAGCTCGATCGCGCCACCGGCGATGAAGTCCTTCGCCTCGCCGCGCCCGCAGAAACCCAGTTCCTCCAGCTGCACCAGCACGAACGGCGTGAAATGGTCGTACAGGATGCCGACCTGGACATCCTGCGGCCCGATGCCCGCCTGCCGCCACAGCTGCCGGGCCACCACGCCCATCTCCGGCAGCGCCGCCAGGTCGTCGCGGTAGTAGCTGGTCATGGTGAACTGGTCGGCGCCGCTGCCCTGCGCGGCCGCCGCCACGACGGCCGGCGGATGCGGCAGGTCCGCGGCCCGCGCCCGGCTCGTCACCACGATCGCCACGCCGCCGTCGCTTTCCTGGCAGCAGTCCAGCAGCCGCAGCGGCTCGGTGATCCAGCGCGACGCCTGGTGATCGGCCAGGGTGATCGGCCGCTGGTAGAACCAGGCATTGGGATTGGTCGCCGCGTGCCTGCGGTCGGCGACCGCGACGCGGCCGAAGTCCTCGCTGGTGGCGCCGTAGGCGTGCATGTAGCGGCGGGCGAACATCGCGACCTGCGCGCCGGGTGTGGCCACGCCGACCGGGTAGGACCAGCTGTTGTCCAGCCCCGATGAGGTCGGCGCCCCGGCTGCCGCGGCCTGCACCTGCCCGAACCGGCTCCCGGAGCGCTCGTTGAACGCCCGGTAGCAGACCACCACCTCCGCCACACCGGTGGCGACGGCCATCACGGCCTGCTGCACCGTCGCGCACGCCGCGCCGCCGCCGTAGTGGATGCGGCTGAAGAAGCTCAGCTCCGGGATGCCCAGTTCCCGGGCAACGGCCGTCTCGGTGTTGTTGTCCATGGTGAAGGTCACCAGACCATCCACATCGGACGGTTCCAGCCCGGCGTCCGCGAGGGCGGCCCGGACGGCCTCGGCGGCCAGCTGCAGCTCGCTGCGCCCGGAGTCCTTGGAGAACTCCGTCGCGCCGATCCCGACGATCGCTGCTTCACCCGAGATCATCGCGCCACCTCCGGAAGTTCCACCCGAACCGTGCCGCTGACGTGCGTGCCGAGGCTGTTGCGGCCCAGCACCTCCACGACCAGCACGTCGCCGTCCCGCTCCAGGACCTGGCCGTGCAGGGTCAGCGCGTCGTAGGCGTAGCACGGCACGCCGAGCTTGATCGCCACACCGCGCACCAGGGCCTCCGGCCCGGCCCAGTCGGTGACGTAGCGCTGCACCAGACCGGTGGTGGTGAGGATGTTGACGAAGATGTCCTTGGAGCCCTTGGCCACCGCCAGATCTCGGTCGTGGTGCACGTCCTGGAAGTCGCGGGTGGCGATGGCGGTGCTGACCACGAAGGTCGGCGAGATCTCGATGCGTTCCTCCGGCAGCGCATCGCCGATGGCCACCTCGGCGAGCGACCGCGTTCGAGCCAGTGTCATGACGCCTTCGGCCTCCATCCCGGTAGCACCAGTTCGTCGTCGATCCGCTGGAAGTCGACCACGACCCGCTGGCCGATCTCGACCGCCGCCGGCTCGACACCTCGCAGCTCGCCGAGCATCCGCACGCCTTCGTCGAGCTCGACCAGCGCGACGACCAGCGGCAGTTCCTTGCCCGGCACCGGCGGGTGGTGGTGCACGATGTAGCTGTAGATCTCGCCGATTCCCTCGGAAACCAGGTGGGTCCGCTTCGTCGCACCGCATTCCGGGCACATCGGCCCCGGCGGGTGCCGCAGCAGCCCGCACTGGCCGCAGCGCTGGATGCGCAGCTCACCGGCCGCCGTGCCCTCCCAGAAGTAGGCGGTGTCCCGGTTGATCGCCGGCCGGATCACGTCGGAACCGGATTGTTGTTGCGGCGCTTCGGGTTTCCGCTCCGGCGGGCGGAACTTCAGGACCCGGAACAGCATCTCGGCCACCGGCTCGTCGCCGACGTACCAGGTGTTGCGGGTGGTGACGAACCAGCCCTCGCCGAGGCCGGTCTTCTTCGGCCCTACGACGCTGTCCAGCCGAGTGGTGACGGTGAGTTGTTCGCCGTGCCGCAGGTACCGGTGGTAGGTCTGCTCGCAGTTGGTCGCCACGACCGAGGTGTAGCCGGCGTCGTCGAGCGCGGCCATCATCGCGTACAGCGGGTCGTCGGTGTCGCGCTGCGGGTGCAGGCCTCCCATCGTCCACACCTGCGCCATCGCCGGGGGCGCGACCAGTCCACCGTGGACCGAAACTGCCGCATCGGTTTCCGAGGTGTAGACGGGATTCCCGTCGCCGATCGCTTCCACCCAGTTGTTGATCATCGCGAGGTTCACAGGATCGCGCGCGGCTCGCGGGGCACTGGGTCCGCGCTGCTCGATGCGGTGGGCGGCGGCCAGGATGGCATCCGCCGCGGTGGCAGTACTGGTCATGTTCCCTCCGGCTCAGCGCGGCACCCGTGGCAGGTCGAGTCCGGCAGTGGCGATCAGTTCGCGCTGCACCTCGTTGACCCCACCGCCGAAGGTGAGCACGAGGTTGCGCTTGTAGTGCACGTCAAGCCAGGCCAGCAGTTCCTCGGTGTCCACATCGGACGGGTCGCCGTGCCGGCCGACGACTTCCGCCAGCAGGCGACCGAGGTGCTGGATCCGCTCCGAGGAGAACACCTTGGTCGCCGAGGCGTCCGCGACGGACACCGGCCCGAGCGCGGCCGCCGCCGCGACCTGCCAGTTGAGCAGCTCGTTGACGCGCTCGCAGGCGCGCACCCGCGCGAGCACCCGGCGCACGTCGGGCAGTTCGAGCAGCGGCGTGCCGTCCGGCGTGGCCCGGCTCCGCGCCCACTCGCGCACCCGGTCGCGCATTCCCGCGATGCGCCCGGCCGGGCCGAGCATGACGCGCTCGTGGTTGAGCTGGGTGGTGATCAGCCGCCAGCCCTTGTCCTGCTCCCCCACCAGCATTTCCGCCGGCACGCGAACGTCCTGGTAGTAGCTGGCGTTCACGTGGTGCGCGCCGTCGCAGGTGATGATCGGCGTCCACGAGTAGCCGGGATCGCGGGTGTCCACGATGAGGATCGAGATTCCCTTGTGCTTGGGCGCATCGGGATCGGTCCGGCAGGCCAGCCAGATGTAGTCGGCGTCGTGCGCGCCGGTGGTGAAGATCTTCTGCCCGTTGACCATGTAGGAATCGCCGTCCCGGACCGCCGCGGTGCGCAGCGAGGCCAGGTCCGTGCCCGCGTCGGGCTCGGTGTAGCCGATCGCGAAGTGGATCTCGCCGGCCAGGATCTTGGGCAGGAAGAAGTCCTTCTGCTCGGGCGTGCCGTAGGCCTGCAGGGTCGGCCCGACCGTTTGCAGCGTCACAGCTGGCAACTGCACGTCCGCCCGGGCGGCCTCGTTGGCGAAGATCAGCTGCTCGACGTCGCCGAAGCCGTGACCGCCGTACTCGACCGGCCAGCCGACGCCGAGCCAGCCGTCCCGCCCCATCCGGCGCACCACGTCGCGATGCGCGGAGCAGTGCCGGTCCACCGCCATCCGCTCGCGTTCGTCGCGCGTCATGAGATCGCCGAAGTAGGCCCGCAGCTCGTCCTGCAAGGCGCGTTGCTCGGCGGTGAGCTCGATGAACATGCCCCTCCTCAGGCTCGTGCCGCGAGTACGTCCAGGCGGTGCTGCGCGCCGCCTGCCAGCCGGGCGAGGTCGGTGACCAGCGACGAGTAGCGGTGCAGCGGGTAGGTGATGTCCAGGCCGAGGCCGCCGTGCAGGTGGTGGCAGGTCTGCAGCACGGCCGGGGCCTCCTCGGCGAGCCACCACGCGGCGACCGCCAGGTCCTCGGCCGCATCGAGCCCGGCGTCGAGCCGCCAGGACGCGGACTGCGCGGCCAGGTGCAGGGTGCGGGCCGCGATGTAGACGTCGGCGATCTGCTGGGCGACGGCCTGGAAAGCGGCCAGCGGCTTGCCGAACTGGTGCCTGGTGCGCAGGTGTTCCGCAGTGTGGCCGAGTGCTCCGGCCACCGCGCCGTCACCCACCGCGCAGATGCCCGCGAGCGCGCATGCGTGCAGGTCCGCGAGCACGGCTTGGTCCGGCGCGCCGCCGAGGAACTCGCCGGGTGCGTCTTCGAGGTGAACGGCCCATTCGATGCCGGACGACGACCGCACCTGGTGCAGCGTCACGCCTCGCGCGGCCGGGTCGACCAGGACGACTCCTGGGCCGTCGGGTGTGCTCGCGGAGACCAGGATCCGGTGCGCGAGGTCGGCGTGCAGAACACCGGTCTTCGTGCCGGAGACGCGGCCGCCCGCCGCCTTGGTGCGCGGCTCGTCCGGCAACGGCGACGACGGTTCGTTCAGCGCGGCGGTCAGGATCTTGCCGTCCAGCAGCTCGTCCTGCTGAGCGTGCGTGCCGTGCCGCGCGACCGGCAGGACGCCGAATGCCAGCGTGCTCAGAGCGGGGACGTCGGCTGCGGCACGCCCGATCTCGGTGAGGACGATCGCCGTCTCCAGCACGCCGAGTCCGGCCCCGCCGAGCCGCTCCGGCACCGCCAGGGATCGCAGCCCCGCGTCGCCCAGCGCCTTCCAAATGGCCTCGTCGTAACGGGTTCCATCGCCGGGTTCACCGCGACCGGTTTCGCGTCGCAGCACCTCGACGGCCAGATCTTGCACGGATTGCTGCGTTTCTCCGAAGGCGAACTCCATCCGACCCGCCTCATCCATCGCCCGATATTGAAACTTGTTCTAGTAGTACCGGCGGGCGGGCCGCAACGCAAGCGGTCGGATGCCGCGACAACGTTGACGACCGCGCTCCGAGCCTGGTGAATGACAACAGGTTCTACCGGAACTGCGCAGTTCAGGAGGTAGGATTCCGGCGGCACCGAACCGGACCAGACGGAGGACGCACGTGACGCAGGGATCGGCCACCGACCGCGAGCAGCACCACCCGATCCCGGCGGATCTGCGCGAGCTCGCCGAGCGGGCCACCGGATTCATGCCGCCGGAAGAGGGCCAGGCGCTCTACGAGACGGCACTGGAGCACCTCGGCACCGGCGTGGCGGTCGAAATCGGCACCTACTGCGGCAAGTCCGCCATCTACCTAGGCGCCGCAGCCCGCCGCACCGGCGGCCTGATCGTCACGGTCGACCACCACCGCGGCTCCGAAGAGCACCAGCCGGGCTGGGAGTACCACGACCCGAACCTGGTCGACCCGGCCGTCGGGATGCTGGACACGCTGGGCGAATTCCGGCGGACGATCGCCGCGGCCGGCCTGGAGGACGAGGTCACCGCGATCG
Organism: Saccharopolyspora sp. NPDC050389; assembly: GCF_040655595.1. Taxonomy (NCBI): domain Bacteria; kingdom Bacillati; phylum Actinomycetota; class Actinomycetes; order Pseudonocardiales; family Pseudonocardiaceae; genus Saccharopolyspora; species Saccharopolyspora sp. NPDC050389. The sequence goes on along the minus strand of NZ_JBFAKG010000094.1, from coordinate 32,672 downwards.
TCGGCCGCTCCGGCGCGGTCGCGGAGTTCTGGCGAACGCCGCTGTCGCTGCTGTTCATCGACGGCGGCCACACCGACACGGCGGCCAGCACCGACTACGAGGGCTGGGCGCACTGGCTGGCGCCGGGCGGCGCCCTGGTCATCCACGACGTCTTCCCGAACCCCGAGGACGGTGGCCAGGCGCCCTACCGGATCTACTGCCGAGCCCTGGAAACGGGAGCGTTCCGCGAAACCCGCGTCGTCGGCTCCCTCCGGGTCCTCCAACGCACCACCGGAACCCCGGGCTCCCTCCCCTAACCCAACCCTCCCCCATCCGAGGAGGGAGGCCAATTTCCCGAGAAATTGACGTTCACCCGGGTGACGGTCAATTTCTCGGGAAATTGGCCCCACCTGCAGGAACGGCGCAGAGCAGTCACAGTAGGTGATCTCCGTCGTCACCCTAGGACGGGTCAATTTCTCGTGAAATTGCGCCACCCCGGCTCAGGTGCCGGAGACGTTTTCGAGTTCGCAGCAGGGGACGTTCTCCAGCGGCAGGCCCGCCGGGAGCTTCTCGCCCCGGAAGATGCCGTTGCCCGGCGTCGCGCGGGATAGCGCGTCCGCCGCGAGGACCACCGCTGCTCCGGTCCAGGTCGAACGCTCCTCCGGCCAGCGCTTGTCATCGGCGTAGACCAGGCCTGTCCAGTACGAGCCGTCCGGGTCCCGCAGGTGTTGCATCGCCGCGAGCAGGTCGCGGGCCCGGTCGTGCTCGTCCAGCGCATCGAGGCTCAGCACCAGCTCGCATGTTTCCGCGCCGGTGACCCACGGGTGGTCGTCGACGCAGCGCACGCCGAGCCCGTCGACGACGAAGTCCGACCAGCGGGCGAACAGCCGCTGCCGCCCGGCTTCACCGCGCAACGCCCCGCCGAGGATCGGGTAGTACCAGTCCATCGAGTACCGGTGCTTCGGCGCGAACGCCTCGGGGTGGTCGCGCAGCGCATGCCCGAGCCGGCCCAGCGCCACCTCCCAACTCGGCTGCGGCTGGTCCAGGTACTCGGCCAGCGCGAGGGCGCAGCGCAGGCTGTGGTGGATGCTGGAACATCCCGACAGCAGCGCCTCGCCGGTCGGGATGCCCGACTCCCCCACCGCCCAGTCGATCTCTCCCCGCTCGCGCTGCGCGGTGAGCACGAAGTCGATCGCGGCCCGCACCACCGGCCACATCCGCTCCGCGAACCCGTCGTCGCCGCTGATCAGCAGGTAGTGCCACACGCCGACGGCCGGATACGCGCAGAAGTTGGTGTCCGAGCCGGCGTCCTCGATCCGCCCGTCGCGCACCTGCAGCGGCCAGGAGCCGTCCGGGCGCTGGGTCGCGCGCAGCCACTCGTAGGCGCGCTCGGCCTCGGCGATCAGCCCGGTCGCGGCCATCGCCATCGCCGACTCGACGTGGTCCCACGGGTCGACGTGCCCGCCCGGGAACCACGGCACCGCGCCGGATGCCAGCTGCGTCGCGGCGATGGCCTTGCCGGTCTGGGCGGCCGCCTCGGCGGACAGCACGCCCGGAACCTCAGGCCCCGGCACGGGCCGATCCCGGCTTGCCCAGGTAGACCGCGATGCTCTTGCCCATCACCGGATCCAGCAGGCGCTCGGCGGTGCGGGTGATCCAGGGGCCCTTCATCAGGTCCCACACCAGCATCCGGTGGTAGAGCTTGGGCAGCGGGTGATCGTCGTTGTCGGTGCCCACCGCGCACTTCAGCCACCAGTACGGCGAGTGCAGCGCGTGCGCGTAGTGGTGGAACGCCGGGCGCAGGCCCGCGTCGCGGAGCTTGCCGATCAGCTCGTCGGCGGAGTAGATCCGCACGTGGCCGCCCTCGACCTGGTGGTACTCGTCCGACAGCGCCCAGCAGATCTTCTCCGGCCACGAGCGCGGGACCGTCACGACCACCCGGCCGCCGGGCTTGACGACGCGCACCAGCTCGCGCATCGCCTTCTCGTCCTCGGGGATGTGCTCCATGATCTCCGAGGCGATCACGCAGTCGAAGTGCTCGTCCGGGAACGGCAGCGCGAGCGCGTCACCGGAGACGGTCTGCGCGGCGGCGCCGTCGGGAACCTGGTCCTCGGCCTTCATCGCGGCGAACATCGCCGCCACGTTCTCCAGCTCCGCGACGTCCTGGTCGAAGGCGGTCACGTCCGCCCCGCGCCGATAGAGCTCGAAGGCGTGCCGCCCCGCGCCGCAGCCCAGGTCCAGCACACGCTGGCCCGGCTGTACGCCGAGCTTTTCGAAGTCCACCGTCAGCAAGTTGCTCCCTCCCCGGCGCGCGCCTTCCGCGCGATCGCCTCGGCGTAGCAGTCGACCGTTGCCGCTGCCACCGATTTCCAGCTGTACTTCGCCAAAACCCGAGCCCGGCCGGCCTCGCCGAGCCGCTGCCGCCGATCGGCCGAGTCGAGCAGCCCGGCCAGCGCCTTCGCCAGCGCCTCGGCATCGCCGGGCGGGACGAGGTCGGCGCACTCGCCGTCCGGCCCGGCCACCTCCGGGATCGCCCCGGCGCGGCTGGCCACCAGCGGTGTCGCGCAGGCCATCGCCTCGACCGTCGGCAGCGAGAACCCCTCGTAGAGCGACGGCACGCAGGCCACCTCGGCGGAGCCGAGCAGCTCCGCGAGCGCGGCGTCGCTGATGCCGCTGACGGTGCGCACCACGTCGCCGATGGCCAGTTCCTCGATGCGCTGCTCGGTCGGGCCGCCGGGCGTCGGCTTCGCCACCAGCACCAGCTCCACGGCGCGTTCGGTGCGCAGCTTCGCGACCGCCTCCAGCAGCGTGCCGATGCCCTTCATCGGGGTGTCCGCGCTGGCCATCGCCACGATGCGGCCGGGCACCCGGGGCGCGGTCGGCGGCTTGAACACCTCGGCGTCCACGCCCAGCGGCACCACCTGCAGCTGCTTCGCGGCCACGCCGAAGTCGCGCCGGATGTCGGCGGCCGAGGATTCCGAAACGGTCAGCAGCTGCGGGATCCGCCGGGCCACCCGCGCCTGCATGCGGGTGAAGCCGTACCAGCGGCGCACCCCGACCCGTCGCCAGCCGGTGGCCCCTGCCAAGTCGACCCGGCGGTCGTGCGTGATCGGGTGGTGCACGGTCGCGACCAGCGGAATCCCGGCGCGCTGCAGGGAGAGCAGGCCGTAGCCGAGGCACTGGTTGTCGTGGACCACGTCGAACTCGTGGCGCCGGGCGCGCAGCAGCTTCGCCGCGCGCAGGCTGAAGGTCAGCGGCTCGGGGAAGCCGGCGGTCCACATGGTGCCGACCTCCAGCAGGTCGACGGCGTCACGCAGTTCCCGCCAGTCCGGAGTGCGGAACGGATCCGCCTCGTCGTAGAGGTCGAGGCTGTCCACCGCGGTCAGATCCACCCCGGGATCCAGCTCCGGGTACGGCTTGCCGGAGAACACCTCGACGTGATGGCCCAGTTCCGCCAGCCCACGGCTGAGGTGCCGGACGTAGACGCCTTGGCCGCCGCAGTGCGGCTTGCTCCGGTAGGACAGCAACGCGATCCGCACGGCTCACCTCACACAGCCCGCGCCCGGCGGGCTGGGTAGACTGGAACATGTTTCGATCGAACCACGTCGATCACCTTAACCCGTCAGGGTGGTGCGGCGACGAGCCGCGTGGTGACCACCACGCGTTTCGACCAACGAGTCTTCGAGGGGACCGACGCTGCATGGCAAGCACCTCGCGCAATGTGCTGCAAGCGCTCCGGGACGACGAGACCGGTTCCACTGCCCAGCACGAACGCCGCAAGCGAATCATCGACGCCACCATCGCGCTGGCCACCAAGGGCGGCTACGACGCGGTCCAGATGCGCACCGTCGCGGAGAAGGCCGACGTGGCGCTGGGGACGCTGTACCGGTACTTCCCGTCCAAGATCCACCTGCTGGTGACCGGCCTGGCCAGGGAGTTCGAGCGGGCCCAGGACAAGATGGACCGCACGAAGATCCCCGGCGAAACGCCTTACGAGCGGGTCATGTTCGTGCTCAACCGCACCACCCGGACGCTGCAGCGCAGTCCGCAGCTGACCGAGGCGATGACCCGCGCGTTCATGTTCGCCGACACCTCGGCGGCGGCCGAGGTCGACACCGTGGCGGCGCTGGTCGAGCGGTTCTTCACCAACGCCATGACCGTGGACGAGCCCACCGACGAGGAGAAGGCGATCGCGCGGGTGATCGGCGACGTGTGGCTGTCCAACCTGGTCGCCTGGGTGACGCGCCGCGCATCCGCGTCCGACGTCTCCAACCGCCTGGAACTCACAGTCCGCCTGCTGCTGGCGTGAGCCTTCGGTTGTGAGGCTGAGGTGAGCACTCCGGCCGTGAGTCTTTTGGGTTGCTGTAGAGGCTGTTTTGGATGTGGTGACGTCGGGTGTGGTAACGCGGGCGTTTTGTATTTGAAGCGGCGCAGCCGCTTAGC
>NZ_JBFAKG010000094.1:19840-28240 GCF_040655595.1 Saccharopolyspora sp. NPDC050389 | reverse complement strand
GCAGGGTGGCGATGTCCGGGTGGTTGCTATAGCAGCCCAAAAGACTCACGGCCGCCGTGCGGCATCCGCAGGCTCAGCCTTCGCGCGGAACCGCGTACTCCACCACTCCGTCCGTCGCGGACGAGGTCAGGATTCCGCGGGTGACAAGGACATCCAGGTGCGCGCTGGTCTCGCCGACGGCGAGCACCTGGTTGAACAGGTCGAGGTCGAGCAGCTTGCGGTTGCGCCGGGTCCAGCCGAGTTTCAGCGCGGCCTCGTAGGCGGTGCCCGCCCCGTCGCGGATCGCCTCGGCCGTCTGGTCCAGCCGTTCTTCGTGGTGCTGGAGCAGTTCCGCGGACCGGGCGTGCGAGCTTCCGCCCGTAGGGCCGTGCGCCGGCAGCAGCCGCATGTCCGGGTAGGACTGCATCAGCCGCAGCGAATCCAGGTAGTCGCCCAGCGGGAGTTCGGCCCGCGCCGGTTCCACGCCGATGGACGGCGTGATGTGCGGCAGGATGTGGTCGCCGGAGAACATCAGCGACGACGCGGAATCCAGGAACACCACGTGGCCCCGGGTGTGCCCCGGCGTCGGCACGGCGAGCAGGGTCCGGGACTCCAGGGGGATCTCGACCTTGCCTTCCAGCCACTCGTCAGGGAGTTCGTAGCTGCTGCGGGACTTCGGCGCCTTCCCGCCGTACGCCTCGGCGAGCTTGACGAGCAGCTCGTCCGCGCCCCAGCGCCGCAACCGCTCCGCCTCGGCCTCCTGCCGGTTGGCCAGCAGCGCCTCCATGGAGGGCTGTTCGCCCGCGCCGAGGCTGATCCGCGAGCCGAAGTTGCGGCGCAGCGCGACGGCGAGCGTGTAGTGGTCGCGATGGGCGTGGGTGACCAGGAAGCGCTGCACGTCCTCGAAGCCGTAGCCGAGCTCGCCGAGCGCCGATTCGAGCTGGTCGCGGGCTTCGTCCAGGGCCCAGCCGGAGTCGACGAGCACCAGGCCGTCGCCGTCTTCGATGGCGTAGACGTTGACCGCGCGCAGCCCGTCGTTGGGCAGCGGCAGCGGAATCCGGTGCACGCCCGGTGCCACCTCGAACACCCCCGAGTTGATCCAGGCGTGCCGTGCTTCTGCCGCACCGTCGTTCACCGTTGACCTCCAGCCATCCGCACCCACTGCTCCTGCGAGGGTAACCCGGGGCTCCGAGGCGCCGGGCTGCTTCCCCGCTCCCCGAAACCAAGGCGAAACAGTTCCGCCTGGTCACGACTCGTGAGTGTTTTGGAGTGCCATAGCGCTCCAAAACACTCACGGGCGATCACCTGCGGAATCGCTCCGCATCACACCGTCCACTAGGGACGGTACAGTTCCGCGCAACGTTCCGGCGGGCGCCAAGTTCTCGCTGACTTTCACAAAAGCGCGCGAAACTTCGTCGGTCTCATTTGGACACATTGAGCCGACACGGGCGCTGCTCAGCCCGACGATGTGGTCGTCGCACGCATCGCCGCCGTCACCCCTGCGACACGATCCCGTCGCACAGGATCTTGATGTACTGATCCGCGATGGCGTCCGCGGTGAGCTTTCCGCGCGGGTCGTACCAATGCACCGCCGTCCACACCATGTCGCGGATGAAGCGGTAGGTCACCTTGGCGTTGAGGTCGTCGCGGAACACCCCGGCGCGCTGGCCGTCCTGCAGCAGGCGCGTCCAGGTCCGCTCGAACTCGTCGGCCGCCTGCTTCAGGTAGCCGAACCGCTCGGACTCGGCGAGGTACTTCGACTCGTTCTGGAAGATCGCGATCGCCGCCCGGTGCTGCTGCATCGCACCGAAGGACCGCCGGATGAGCTCGGTGATCGCGGCGCGCGGGTCGCTCGCCTCGCGCAGCACCTGCTCGTTTGTCTCGCGCTGGGCGTCGAGGAACTCGCGCAGGATCTCGTCGACCATCGACTCCTTGGAGTCGAAGTGGTGGTACAGGCTGCCGGAGAGGATGCCGGCGGCGTCGGCGATGTCCCGCACGGTGGTGGCGAGGAAGCCGCGGGTGGCGAACAGCTCGGCGGCGATGGCCAGCAGTTCGGCCCGCCGCTCGGAGCCGCGGGTGGACAAGCGCTTGGTCGAAACCACGAAGCCATCTTCGCAGAACGCCTCCGGCAGCACCGCCGGAGACCTCGGAACGGGACGTTATCACAGGTGATCGAAGGTTTGCGGATTCGACCATGGTGGAGCTCCCGGCGCGGTGGCGGATCGCCGGTTCAGGCTCGGCGCCCCCGCTCCGGCCACATCCATCGCAGGCTTGCCCAGCCTGCGGTGGAACGTGGGACCACAGCAGCTTGACCACCGAGAACTCCGGTCCGGGCCGGGCGGGCCACCACCACCGAGCCCGGCAGCTCCGCCCCTGAAGTTCCGCGCCGAGGGATGATGGATCGACCGCACCGCGCCTTCCTCGCCGATTCCCGCGCGCCCGATCGCTAAGCCTGGCGAAACGCAGGTAGCGCGATCGAACCTTGATGCTCGCTCACCCGCTGGGAATTCTTGGAACGGCTCATCCCGGCGCCCGAGCAACGGTGCCGCCGTCGGGACGCTCGCCACGAGTCGATCTACGAACACCGGCCGGATCGTGGCGGGCGAAGGGCAACGCCCGTCCGAGGCCGGAATCGGACCGAACCAAGATCGCATCCGTCGGGGTTGCCGCCCGCACCTACCAGGTCGCGCGGACGGCCCGCCCACGACGACACGGAAGAAGGCCGACCCTCATGACCACCAACTCAGACCGCCGCAACGGCTCGCAGGCCGGCAACATCGCCCTGTGGGTGCTGTAAGTGCCGGCCGCCGCGGTATTCCTGTTCGATACGTACGGAAAGCTTCTCGGCGACCCGCTGGTAGTGGCCGCACTCGACGCCATGGGCTTCGGTCAGTGGTTGCGCTACTTCGTCGGCGTCGCCGAGCTCGCCGGCGGTATCGGGCTGCTCGTGCCGATCCTGTCGGGATTGGCCGGTTCCTGCCTGGTCGCGCTCATGATCGGCGCGACCGTCATCACCGTCGTCCAGGCCCAGGGCCAGATCGTGATGGCGGCGTTCCCGGCCGTCACGCTGCTCGTCGTCGCCATCATCGCCTGGGGACGGCGCGACCGCACCATCCGGCTGCTGCAGCGATCCACCAGTCGCACGGAGCGCGACGACGCGCGAGAGGCGGTGATCACTGCGTCCTGACCGAATGACGCGGCAGGTGCCTGTTCCCGTTGCCGGGTACGGGCACCTGCGGACCGGATTCCCGGTCAGGCGAGTTGGACGACGGCCTTGGCCTTGGCCAGGACTTCGACGTCCCCGGAGGTGGCCGCGAGCTCGATCACGGCCTGCTTGTCGCCGAGCTTCTCCGCCACCCGGCCCGCGACCACGACCTCGACCCCTTCGTCGTCGTCCGGGACCACGACCGGCTTCGCGAAGCGGACGCCGTACTCCAGCACCGCGCCCGGGTCTCCCACCCAGTCCGTGACGAGCCGGGCTGCCTCGGCCATGGTGAGCATGCCGTGCGCGATCACGTCCGGCAGTCCCGCCTGCTTGGCGATCCGCTCGTTCCAGTGGATCACGTTGAAGTCACCGGAGGCGCCGCAGTACTTCACCAGCGTCAGGCGCCGAATCGGATAGCGCTCGGGGCCGATCTCGGTGCCGACCTCGACGTCGTCGTAGCGCACGCTCGCCGACATGCCTCACTCCCCTCCGGCCGCGGTGCCCCGCGACACGATGACGTTCACCGCGGTGCACACCAGCTCGCCGGCGGCATCGCTGATGTCGGTCTCGATGCGCACCAGCTCGTTGCGCCCGGCGTCGCGGATCTCCGCGATCCGGCCCGTCGCGGTGAGCACGTCACCGGCCCGGATCGGCCGCCGGTAGCGGAACTTCTGCTCGCCGTGCACGACCATCCGGTAGTTGAGGCCGAATTCGGGGCGCAGGATGGGATTGTTCGGCGACGCGGCGCCGGCCGCGACGATGCCGAAGGTCGGCGGCGCGATCACGTCGGGATGCCCGAGCTCGCGAGCGGCTTCCGGGCTGCGGTAGGCCGGGTTGTCGTCACCGATGGCGTCGGCGAACTCGCGGATCTTGCCGCGCGTCACCTCGTACGGTTCGCCGGAACCGAAGGTATGCCCGACGAACTCCCGGTTGATGGCCATGAAACTCCTCCCACACCGCCGAAATCCGTTCGCGCCTGTCTCAGCCGAGGCGTTCGATGATCGTCACGTTCGCCGTGCCTCCGCCTTCGCACATCGTCTGCAGGCCGTAGCGGCCGCCAGTTCGCTCCAGTTCCGCCAGCATCGTCGTCATCAGCTTGGTTCCGGTCGCGCCCAGCGGATGGCCCAGGGCGATCGCGCCGCCGTTGGGGTTGACCCGCGCCGGGTCGATGTCGATCTCCTTCAGCCAGGCCAGCACCACGCTCGCGAAGGCCTCGTTGATCTCCACCACGTCGATGTCCGAGGCGCTCAGCCCGGTCTTCGCCAGTGCGTGCCGGGTCGCCGGGATCGGCGCCGACAGCATGAAGACCGGGTCGTCGCCGCGCACGCTCATGTGGTGGACGCGCGCCCGCGGCGTCAGGCCGTGGTCGGCGACGGCCCGTTCGGAGGCGACCAGCAGCGCCGAGGCTCCGTCGGAGATCTGGCTGGCCACTCCGGCGGTGATCCGGCCGCCGTCGCGCAGCGTCTTGAGCCCTTCGAGCTTCTCCTTGCTGGTGTCGCGGCGCGGCCCCTCGTCGCGCTCGACACCCGCGATCGGCGCCAGCTCCTCGTCGAACCGGCCGGCGTCGATCGCCTCGATCGCCCGCCGGTGGCTGGTCAGCGCGAATTCCTCCATGTCCGAACGGGAAATGCCCCACTTCTCGGCCATCAGCTCGGCGCCGCGGAACTGCGTCACCTCCACGTCGCCGTAGCGGTCCTGCCAGCCCGCCGAACCGGAGTTCGGGCCGTAGGCGACCGGGAACCCGAGCTCCGCCGCGCCCAGCAGCGCGCTGCCGATCGGGATGGCGCTCATGTTCTGCACGCCGCCGGCGATCACCAGCTCGGCCGTGCCGCTGAGCACCGCCTGGGCGGCGAAGTGCACCGCCTGCTGGGAAGAACCGCACTGCCGGTCGATCGTCACGCCCGGAACGTGCTCCGGGAATCCGGCCGCCAGCCACCCGGTGCGACCGATGTTGCCCGCCTGCGCACCGACCGCGTCGACGCATCCCCACACCACGTCGTCGACCGCCGACGGGTCGATCCCGGTGCGGGCCACCAGGTTTCGCAGCATGTGCGCGGACAGGTCGGCCGGGTGGATGCCGCTGAGCCCACCGCCGCGCCGGCCCACCGGGGTCCGCGCCGCGTCGATGATGTACGCCTCCGCCATGGCCGTCCTTTCGTCGCAGGCGCCGGCCCGGCTGATCCGGGCGAGACACCAGCCGGACAGGCACGATCCGCTGGACACCAGCGGCAGCCGGAGTCTAGCCGAACAAGCAATCGTTTGGTAGGAGTCCGAGCGGGGCGGACCTCGGTTCCTGTTCCTGAACTTGGCTTTGCCCTTGAAGCGGCGCAGCCGCTTAGCCCACCTACGCAACCGGCACCGCAGCTGGTTCTCAGACGTCGCCTGGCGAGGACAGCCCCGAAGCCGCGTATTGGACATACACGAATCGGGAATCCCACAGTCCAGACGACGGCCGTAACTCCCGCAGGGGGCCGCTACCCGCACCGCCACGCAAAACGAGTCCTCCAGACAGTTGTTCAGGGTTTGCGGCCTACCGCCCCTGCGATGCAGTGCTGCACCGGGTAGAGCGGGTTCAGCTTCGGGCCGGTAGGCCACCAGTCCGCGCACTTCACGAGGCCCGGGTCGATGAGCTCTAAGCCCGGGAACATCGCCTCGATCTCGGCGCGGGTGCGGAACACCCCGGTGCCCATCGGGCTGTGCAGGAACGCCTGCTCCATCCGCCGGGCCAGCTCGCTGTACTCGTCGGTCTCCGGGTCGAGGAAGTGGCTGATGGCCACATAGGACCCCGACGGCAGCGCTTCGATGTACTCCCGCATGATGTCGGCCGGTGGTCGCTCGCCGTCGTAGTGGTGCAGCGTGCCCATCTGGAACAGCGCGACCGGCTCCGAGAAGTCCAGGTGCCGGTTGACGACCTCGTCCTGCAGGATCCGCGCCGGCTCGAAGATGTCGGCCGGGCTGAAGTGGGTCTGCGAGTTCTCCTCCAGCAACGCCCGGCCGTGGGCGAGGACGACCGGATCGTTGTCCACGTAGACCACCCGCGACTCGGGCTTGATCCGCTGCACCACCTGGTGGGTGTTCTCCGCGGTGGGCAGGCCGGATCCGCAGTCGAGGTACTGGGTGATCTCCGTTTCCGCGGCGATGAACCGGCTGACCCGGATCAGGAACTGGCGGTTGTCCCAGGCCAGCTGCGCGGCCTCCGGCGTGACCTCCCGGACGCGCTGGAAGACCTCGCGGTCCACCTCGTAGTTGTCCTTTCCGCCGAGGAAAGCGTCGTAGACGCGGGCGATGCTGGCCTTGCTGGTGTCGATGTGGACCGGGGTCGCTTCGCCGTCGGACGTGGTGAGGTCAGCTGCCATGGTCTCCTCGCTTACGGGTGATGTCGGGTGCCTCGGGGATTGCACAGCGTACGAGCTTCGTTTCGGGGAGTAAACGTTCGGCGTGCTATCAATGTGAGCCCGCGCAAGTCGATCTTGACCGAACGAGTGGATCGCTCGGTGCGGGTGCATCCACCGCGGCGGTGCGAGAATCGGGCGGAAATTCGACCAGGAGGTGCGGCGATGACTCGGGGAGCGACTGCGGGATCCGCCGACGGCGACGCGACCGGGCCGGACGGCAGTCCGACGGCCCGGCGCATCATCCTGGGCGCGCAGTTGCGCCGGCTGCGGGAGGCCGCGGAGATCCTGCCCGCCGAGGCCGCCTACGCCATCCGCGGCTCGGAATCCAAGATCAGCCGGATGGAGCTGGGCCGGGTCGGCTTCAAGGAACGCGACGTCGCGGACCTGCTCACGATGTACGGCGTGACCGATCAGGGCGAGCGGGAGCACTTCCTCCGGCTGGTCTCCGAATCCAGGCAGCCCGGCTGGTGGAACCGGTACGCGGAGGCCATGCCGCAGTGGTTCCAGGACTACGTCGGGCTCGAAGGCGTCGCCGCCCGGATCCAGACCTACGAGCTGCAGTTCGTGCCGGGCCTGCTGCAAACCGAGGACTACGCGATGGCGGTCGCGAGCTCGGGGCACCCGAAGCTGGCCGACGACGAGACCCGGCGCCGGGTCTCGCTGCGCATGAAGCGGCAGCGGCTGCTCGCCCGCCCGGACGCGCCGCGCCTCTGGGCGGTCATCGACGAATCCGTGCTGCACCGGCCCATCGGCGGCGCCGCCGTGCTCCGCGCGCAGATCGGCCACCTGCTGGAGATGACCAAGCTGCCGAACATCGCGCTGCAGGTGGTGCCGTTCTCGCTCAGCGGGTACGCGGCGGAGGGTTCGTTCACCATGCTCCGCTTCAACGAGCCCGAACTGCCGGACGTGGTCTACCTGGAGCACCTGGGCGGCGCGCTGTACCTGGACAAGCGGGAGGAGATCGAGTGGTACGGCCGGACACTCGATCGGTTGATGGTGGACGCCCGCACTCCCGAGCAAACCCGCCAATTGCTGCGAAAAGCCCGCGAAACGCTCTGAGACCGAAATAGTTCGAGTACGCACAGTGATCGCGCATGTGCACAGAGCTGTGGTACCGTCCGGCGCAATGGCGAATGCAATTGCATGTGCAGTCGACCGAGGGAGATCTGATGAGCGGTCAGTTCGAGGTCCCGGTCTCCGCGATCGGCAGCGTGACCTGGCAGAAGTCGCGCCACAGCGGTAAGTGGGGCAACTGCGTCGAGGTCGCCGCACTGGACGACGGCACCATCGCCATGCGCCAGTCGCGCCAGGCGCACGGCACCGCGCTGATCTACACCCGAGCCGAGCTGGCCGCTTTCGTGCGCGGCGTCAAGGACGGTGAGTTCGATGACCTCGTCAGTTGAGGACCAGGACGCTTCCAGCATCCGCCTGCGAATGCTCGTGGCGCGGGGCTTCCGACTGATGCCGCCGGTACGGGACACCGACGGTGAGCTCCTGGCATTGATCTACGTACGCCCGCACGGCGACATCGTCGACGTGGTCGAGCTCCGCGGCGAGGACGACGTGCGCGCCGCGCGGGTTTCCCGCGGGGCCGACCTCCGGGACCACCGGGGCGAGGCGAAATGGCGCACGGCCGGTTCGGCGTGCGACGTGCTCGACCAGGTCCTCGCGCTCCCGGAACGCCTCATCACGGTGCACGCCTGACCTTCGGCTTCCCGCGCTCGTGAGTGTTTTGGGCTGCCATGGCAACCCAGTCAGGAACACCACGACGGCGATCGCCGGTCCGGTGACCGCCGCCAGCCACGGCCACGGCCACCACAG
>NZ_JBFAKG010000094.1:2800-19830 GCF_040655595.1 Saccharopolyspora sp. NPDC050389 | reverse complement strand
CGCCACTCACCGGGCCCCGCAGCAGCTTCGCGTCCCGGCTCTCGTGTTTGTTTGGGCCCCCCCCGCCACCAAAAAACACTCACGAGCCGCTACGCGCCCAGCTCGGCCAGAAGTTTCGTCGCCTGGTGGGCGAAGGACGGGTCTTCGGTGCGCACCGCCCGGCCCAGGAGTTCGCGCGCCTGCTGGACTTCGCCGCGCCGGTAGCGGATCTCGCCGACCCGGTAGGCGGCCTCGGCGATGAGTTCCCGGTCTTCGGTGTTCGCCAGGGTGTACTCGTAGTGCCGGACCGCCTCGACGTGTTCTTCGCGCCAGTAGTGCATTTCCGCGAGGTGGGCGGCGGCGAGCGCGGCGTTGGGATGTCCCAGGTCGATCAGCGCCTGGAACCACGGCGTCGCGGCGTCGATGTTGCGGCGGCGCTTGGCGATCACCCCGAGGTTCATCGCCGCCTTCCCGGACAGCTCCGGGTCCTCGGATTCCCACGCCCGGAGGCTCCACGCGTGGGCCTCCGCGTAGTCCTCGGCCTGGAAGGCCATCGACGCCAGCTCCAGCAGCGCCTCTCCGGCGTAGCGGTCGTCCGGGGCCGACTCGATCAGCCGCAGGTAGGTCTGCCGGGCCTGGTCGAGATCGCCGTCCTGGCGCAGGGATTGCGCCAGCGCGTAGGTGGCCATCGGCGAGAACCGGTCGTCGGCGCTGCCCGCCGCTTCGCGGAACGCCTCGATCGCCCCGGCGGTGTCGCCCTCTTCGCGCCGCTTGAGCCCGAGCATCGCCTTCATCGCCGGCGCCAGGACGCCGTCCTGGCTCTGCATGAGTTCCTCGGCGGCAGCTGGATCGTCGTCCTTCAGCAGTTCGATCAGCCGGTATTTCGCCATCGCGGCGCGGTTTTCGTCGCCGGTGGCGAGCACCCGCTCGTAGGCCTGCCGCGCGCCCGCCGGATCGCCGCGCCGGTGCAGCACCTCGCCCAGCGCCAGCACCGCCTCCGGCGCGGGCTCAGGGGCTCCGATCTCCACCGCGCACCGCAGGTAGATCAGTGCGGCGTCGTAGTCCTCGGCCTCAAGGAGCTCCGCGCCGGTCTCGTAGGCCCACTCCGCGACGTGGGATTCGGGCACCACTTCGGCGAGCCGGCGCAGGGTGTCCGCGGCACCGAGGTGATCGCCGGCGGCGCGCTGCCCGTCGAGCACGACGCGGACGTTGTTCAGCGCGTCCTCGGCCAGGTCGTCGTCGGTGGCGTAGGACGCGGTCTTGACGAAAGCCGCGACGGCGCCGGCGAAATCGTCCGCCGCGTACCGGATCAGGCCCAGCCCGAACTCGCCGCGCGCCGCGACGCCCGGCTCGTCGCTGCGGCTGGCCCGCTCGAACTGGATTCGCGCCGCGTCCCGGTCGCTCTGCTCCAGCAGCAGTTCGCCGAGCCGTCCGCGCACGGCGTCGGAATGCCCGGGCACCCCGAGTTCGGCGGCCTTGCCGAGCCAGCGGATGGCCTCGGCCGGGTCCTCGGCGCGCTCGCCGAGCAGGCCCATCGCGATGATCGCCGTCTCCGGATCGGTCGAAGCCGCCGCCCGGTGCAGCAACTCCAGCGCTTCGTCGGTCGTCTCGCCGAGCCGCTCGATGCGGTGGTGCAGCGCGGTGCCGAACTGCTCGGGCGTTTCGGCTGCTTCCTCGGCCCGGTCCCAGATCGCGCGTGCCTCGGCGACGTCGCCGACGACGTGGTGCAGGTGGCCGAGCAGCACGCCCGCGTCCACGGCCCAGATGCCGGAACCCGCGGCGACGGCGTGCCGGCACGCGGATTTCGCGCCCTCCTGGTCGTGCAGCCGGGCCAGCAGCTGGGCCAGCAGCACACCGGCCTTCGCGGTGGCCTCCGGCTCCGCCGCGGAAGTCGCGCGGCGGTACCAGATCAGCGCCAGCGCGTGCTCCCGCTGCTCTTCGGCGAGTTCTCCGAGCGCGATCTGGCCCTTCGGCACCAGGGCGGGATGTCCGTGGTCGGCGACCATCCGGAAGAACTCCCGGGCCGCCGGGTCGTCGTTGTTCTCCAGCGCCCGGCCGAAGTCCAGCCCGAGCTCGGAGCACGTCTGCAGGTCGTTGCCTGATGCCCCGGCCAGGATCGATGCCGCTCCCGCCGGGTCGGTCCAGGCCGCGCACCAGTAGTCGGCGACGCGCGCCGAGCCGAAGTGCTCGCGGATCGCCGCCCGGGCGCCCTCGACGTCGCCGTCCTGGATCAGCCGGAATCCCCGCTGCTTCGCGGTTTCGACGCCCATCTGCTGGTACACGTACGGCGTGACGTCGGGATCGTCGAACTCCAGCGCCCGCTCGTAGGCGTCCTTCGCGCCCGCTCCGTCGCCGTTGTCCCGGAGCATGTTGCCCAGGTCGAGCGCGGCATGGGCCTGCACTTCCGGCACGCCCGAGGCGATCACGCGCTCGTACGCTTCCCGCGCGCGCTCGGTTTCTCCTTGCCGGGAAAGCACAACCGCGATGTTGGCGGTGGCGTGGATGGCTTCGACCCTGGTTCCCACCGACTCCGCGCGGCGGAACGCCTCCATCGCGCCATCGGTGTCGTCGCGTTCGAAGCGGAGGGCGCCCAGCTTCAGGGCGGCGTTCACCGCGTTGGCGGTGTCGCCCGCGGCGACCTCGGCCAGCAGCGCATCGGCGCGGTCGAGCTCTCCCTTGTCCTGCAACAGATCCGCCAGGCTGCACTTCCCCACCGCGGCTTCGTCGGCGTCCGTGCTCTGGGCCGCGTGCTCCCACGCCGCGATCGCGCCGTCGACGTCGCCGTTCTCGTTGCGCAGTGCGCCGAGGAAGAGCCAGCCCTGCTGGACCCGTTCCGGGTGGCCGGCCTCGACTACCAGCCGCAACGCCCAGTCGGTGAACTCCGCCGCGCCCCGGCTCTGGTACCGGTGCGCCAGGTTCAGGCACAGCTGCGTGGCCGTGTAGTGCGGCTTTTCCTCCTCGGTCAGCGCGAGGAAGCTCGCCCGCGCGGCATCCAGTTCCTGCCGGATGGCGTGCATGCCGAAGGCCGCGACCGGCGCGGCGGCGGAGGTGGAGTCGGCGGCCTGGGCGAACAGTTCCAGCGCCGGCTCCAGGTCGTCGGCCTCGACGAGCTCTTCGCCGAGCAGGAACGCCGCCCGCGGCCCGAACTCGGGGTGGCCGCTGGCCGCGGTCCGTCGGTAGAGGTCCAGCAGCTCGTCGTGCCGGTCCCAGGTGCGGTACATCAGCGCGAGCTTGCCGAACACCTCGCCGAGCACGGTGGGATGCCCGGTGGCCGCCGCGGTCTCGAACGCCGCGATGGCGCCTTCGAGATCTCCTTGGTCCAGCAGCAGATCGCCGAGCTGGGACGCCGCCCAGGGCCGCAGCGCGGGATGTCCTTCGCCGACGACCCGGTGCAGCATCCGCAGCCCGTCCTCCAGCCGCTGCTCCCGCACCAGCCAGCCGGCCAGCAGGTGACCGGCCTTCGTCCAGACCAGCCGGTTCGGCGATTCGGCCAGCCCGGTGAGCATCTCCACCGCGCCCGGCACGTCGGTGGCCATCACGTGCTCGGCCTTGATCACCGATGCCAGGTCGCGGGCCTCCGGTTCTGCGTCGGCGATGAGCCCGTCGAGCACGGTCCCGTCGCCGTTCTCGAACCGCAGCAGCGCTTGCAGCACCGGCTGCGCGGCAGTTTCGTCGAGCAGTGCGTGGCGGAACGCGCCGTCCTGCGCCAGCGATCCCTCGTCGGACGTCGCGGCCCAGCGCAGCGCCCGCCGAGCCCGGTCGGGCTCGCCCACGATCGCCTCCACCAGGCCGAGCGAGTTGGCCGCCATCACCGACCAGATGCGCACGCCCATCTCGATGACCTGCTGGTACGCGGCTCGCGCGGCGGCGAGATCACCCGCCGCGGCCGCCTCGCGGGCGCGCTGCGCGAGTTGCTTGGCGTCGCCGCCTGCCGGGTCTTCCTGCGCGTCGATCACGTCCATCATGGACAGTGCCAGCTCGGCCTGGTGCGCGACGTGCGGGTCTTCGGCGTCGGCGGCCTTCCGGAACGCCTCGGCGGCGGCCGCCTGATCGCCGTGCTCGTAGAGCAGCACGCCCATGTTGTACGCGGCCAGCGGCGCCTTCTCCGCATGCCCGGAGTCGGCCACCTTGCCGAACGTCTCGACGGCTCCGGCGACGTCGCCCTCGTCGCGCTGCAACTCGGCGAGCGCGCCGAGCGCCTCGATCGAGTAGCGCGGGTGGCGGGTGTTGATCACCCGCTGGTAGGTCTCGCGGGCCTGGTCGGCCCGGCCGAGGTCGCGGTGCAGCATCCCCAGGTGGATCAGCGCGTGCAGCCGCACGTCCGGGCGCGGGTCGTCGGCGGCCTGCCGGAACGCGTCGGCGGCACCGGTCAGGTCGGCCAGGTCTTCCAGCACGCCGCCGAGCAGCACGTAGCCCCAGCCGAGGTGCTCGGGGTGGCGGTAGGCGATCATCCGCTCGGCCATCCGCCGCGCCGTCGCGGAATCGTCGACGTGCAGCGTGTACAGCTTCGCCGCGCCCAGCGATCCGTACTTCGGGTGCCCGCTGTCCAGCAGCCGCAGCAGGATCGGCTCGGCGTCGTGATCCCGGCCCTGGTCCAGCAGCAGGCAGGCCTGCTCGTAGGCGACCTGGAGGTATTCGTCGGCGGACCGCTCGCCGGGGCCCGGCAGGTCCAGTTCCCGGGCGAGCTCGACCACGGCGGGATCGTTGCAGTTCAGGGCGCGGTCACGCGCCTCGCGCGCGCCCTCGGTGTCGCCGAGCATGTGCAGCACCTGCGCCAGCAGGGCGTTGGCGCGCCCGGCCGCGTCCGGGTCGGCGCCGTCGGCGGCGAAGTGCAGCACCGCCTGGGCCGCGGTCAGGTCGTCTGCGTCGAACAGCAGCAGGCCCAGCGAGATCGCGGCCGTCTGGGCGTAGATCGGGTGCCCGGAGTCCAGCGCCCGCTGGTACATCGCGCGGGCGCCGGAGGCGTCGTCGCGCTCCTCGAGCAGCCCGCCGAGCAGGCAGGCCGCGTGCACGGCGCTGTCGAAGTCGCCGTCGTCCAGCACTGTCCGCAACTCGTGCTCGGCGGCGGCGTGATCACCGCTGATCCACAGCTGCCGAGCTCGGGTGACCCGCTGTTCCCAGAGTGACATGCCGTGCCTCCGATCAGGTGATCATCGATCGCGGCGAGGATATCGGTCCGCCACCCTTGGTTCCGGCGAATCCCCTCCATCGAGGGCACGACGAAGATCACCCGACGCGGCAGCAACCTGCGACCCACCCCGCGCGTCCCATCTCATCGCACGTCTGCGCTCCCGTCCGAAGAGGACCTGACGCGGCCGCCGGAGCGCACAAAAAGGAGCGGGCCGCCCGCTGTGCGCGGACGGCCCGCTCCCGTCGAAATTCCGGCGGCGAACGCCGGGGTCAGCCGGCCAGCTGCTTGAGCCGCTCGAAGCCCTGCTGGTACTGGTTCAGATCGGTGTTGCCGCCGATGCCGGCGACGTTGCCCTTGTCGGTGTACTGCCAGAAGTCCCAGTCGGAGAAGCCGCCGGGAACCGCCGGGCTGTCCACTTCGTAGGAGGCAAGCCACAGCGGGTGGCCGTCGAAGGTGTCGGTGCCGCCCATGCACTGCCGCCAGAACGACGGGTTGGCGTAGATGATCGGCTCCTTGCCCGTGCGCTCCTTGACCTTGTCGTTGAAGGTCTTGGTCCACAGGTGCATTTCGTCGACCGACAGGCCGTAGCAACCGCCGCTGTTCGGGTCCACTTCCAGGTCCAGCACGGGCGGCAGGGTCTTGCCGTCGGACTGGTAGTCCGCGACGTTCAGGAACCGCTCGGCCTGCGCCTCGGCCGAGGACGAGCCCGGCCGCGCGAAGTGGTAGGCGCCCGCGATCAGGCCGGCGTCCTTGGCGCCGTGGTACTGCTCGCTGTAGCGCGGGTTGGTGAAGCTGGTGCCGTCGGTGGCCAGCACGAAGGTGAACTTCTTGCCGTCGGCCGCGACCTGGCGCCAGTCGATGTCGCCGTTGTGGTTGGACACGTCGATGCCCTCGACCGGCGGGCCCAGCGGGGCCTGCGGGGCCGGCTGCGCCTGCGGGGCGGGCGCGGCCTGCTCGACCGGTGCCTGGACGGGCTGCTCGGGCGCGGCCTGGGCCTGCGGCTGCTGGATCGGGGCCTGCATCGCGGCTTCGTGGATCTCGGTGTTCGCCGGGCCGGAGGTCGCGCTGCCGATCACGAGGCCCACCACGCCGACAGCGGCGACGGCGGCGCCCACCTGCATGGACCGGGTGCGCGGCGCCCGCCGCACGGACTCGGGGAGCTTGTCCACGTGCGGCGAAACCCTCTCCCGGAGACGCCGAACCGCGGGTGCTTCCTGAATTCGCTGCAGCAGCGGTGCGAGCCACTGCAGGACGCGCTGGATCAGCGGTGCGAGCCACTCGCCGACGCGGTGCGCCGCCGGCCGCACGCGATCCACTGCCGTGCGCAGGGCCTGGTCGGCACGCAGCGCAGCGGAACGCAACCCGCGGTCAGTCGCCTCGTTCGGGGTGGAGGCGTGATCGTTGTTTTCGGGGGATCTTGGTTGGTCGGAGGATTCGGGGTTCACGAGTCACCACACTCCAGCACGGAGAGTGTGCATGCATCGCGGTTTGTACGTACGCGGGTACCTGGATTAACCCCATCAGGCTACGGCCGCCGCTTGATCCGTGACGATTAGTGACTGCGGTGCGTTCGGCGGCAGCAGCCTAGCGGCTCAGGTCACAAGCCCCGCACAGCAGGGTTCAGCCGGCACGAAGCGCGTGTGACAGGTGGGATCGCTGGTGGCGTTGTGCAGCTCGGCGCGGCTAGCAGCGCCGCATGAGGAACAGTTCGAGGGCGTCCTCGCCTCGCCGGCGCACGAACTCGTCGGTCTCGGTGGCGAGCACCGCCCGTCCGCGCTCACCGTCAGCAGGAACGACGACAGATCGCCGACGTCCGCCGGCGCGGTAAGGAATGCCCGGAACGCGGCGGCCCGCTCGTCCGCCGACCGAGCGCCGTGCCCCGAGATCAGCTCTGCCGCGTCGTCAGCCTCAACCCGCCTCATGCGCAAGGCTAAAAACGACTTCGTGAGTGTTTTGGATCGCCATAGCAACCCAAAACACTCACGACCCCGTGACAGCCGTGCCCTAGATCCGGTACAGGCTTCGGGACACGTAGCTGGTCGCCTGCTTCGCGCGCAGCTCGCACAGCTCCGCCTTCAGCTCGCGGGCCTCGACGATCTCCGGCTTGTCGCCCGGCGCCAGCGCGAGCACGTCGATCACGTGCAGCGCCTGCTGCACCTCCCCCGCGTCGCGCAGCTCGCGGGCCCGGGCCAGCACCGCAGCCTGGTCCGTGATCGCGTCCGCGACGGCCGCCGCGGCGACGTCGGGATGGGACGGCTGCAGGTTCGTCGGGTTGAAGTCCCACCAGCCGGTTTCGGACCGCACGATGTCGCGGACCACGAAGTCGCGGTGCCCGTAGACCTCGGCCATCCACGGCTTCTCGAACAGCTCGACCGGGTAGTCGAGGTCGTGCAGGATCTCGCCGACCACCATGCCCTTGTTCAGCCGCGCCACCACCTCGGCGCGCAGCCAGCGCAGCGCCCGCGCGGTTCCGGTGAGCATCTCCCCGATCTGCTCGCGCCGCTCCCTGCCCCACTCCGGCACCACCACGGCGGGTTCCAGCGCGGCGAACCGGTCGAGCGTGTCGGCCCAGCGGACGGGATCGCGCAGGGTGCGCAGCGGCGTGCCGACGTTCGGGATGGATTCGATCACCGCCGCGCTGCCGTAGAGGATGCGTTCCTGCGGCAGCCACACCGCCGTCACGTCGTCGGTCTCCGACGGCGCCCACAGCAGCTGCACCACGCGGCCGGTGCTGCCGAGCGTCAGCGATTCGGCGTAGGTCTGGTCCGGGTACGTTTGCGGAGGAACCGCCGGGAAGTCCTTCTTGGCACGGCGGAACTGCATCGAGTTGAGGTGCGCCTGCAGTCCGGCCGTCTCGGTGTACCGGCGGTAGCGGCGGACCACGTTCTCCTGCGCGATGATCGTCGGCCGCGGGTCGCCGCGGCGTTCGGCGTCGGCGAGGAACCCGGGCACGCCGTAGTTGTAGCCCATGTGTCCGTGGCTGTAGACGATCCAGCGGATCGGGGCGTCGGTGTGCTGCCGCAGGTCGGCGAGCGCGTCCGCCACCAGATCGGGGCTCGGCCCGGTGTCGACCACCAGCAGCCCCTGGTCGGTTTCGACGATGAAGCTGTTCCCCTGCAATCCCAGCTGGTAGACGCCCGGGGCGATGACCCGCGTCGGCCGGCGCTTTTCGAGCGGGTTGCGTTCGGCGGTGTCGGTCATGCTTCCTCCGATACGACGATGAGCGAGTCGACGGCGACGGGCGCGCCGTCCGCGGTCAGCAGCAGCGGGTTGATGTCGAGTTCGGCGAGCTCAGGTACCCGCACGACGAGTTCGCCGAGCCCGGCCAGCACCGCAGCGAACTCCACAGTGGACAACTGGGGATGCGCGTCGGCGAGGGCTCGCGCGATCGCCCCGGGGCGCGCGGGCAGGCGGATCACCTGGCGCGCCAAGCCTGCTTGCTCCACGCGCGAGCCACCGGGCCCGATCAGCAGCGCAGGCCCGTAGTGCGGATCGCGCACCGCCCCGACGGCGATCTCGCCTTCGTGCGCGAGCTGCGGCTGGATCACCGCGCGCACGCCGGAGAGCTCCAGTTCTCCTGCTCTGGCAAGCAGTTCGGCGCAGGTCGCGGCGACGTCCGCCGGAGCGACGCCCAGCTTGACCAGGCCGAGCCGAGCGCGGTGCGGCGCATCCGGCGAGTCGATCTTCACCACGTAGCGATCGGCCGGCGGCAGCTCCTCGCCGGCGACGGCGGTGTCCACGTAGCGCACGCCGAGTTCGCGAAGCACCTCGCGGGCGTCGACCTCGGTGACCACGCCGGTGTGCGGCTTCAGCAGTTCCACCGCCGCCGACACGTCCTGCTCGCCGACCTCGACGTCCAGCAGCGGCGGGCGGATCACGCCGGGCAGCGCGCGGATCAGCCCGGCGATGCTCGGGAACACCACCCCGGGCGGCGTGCCCACCAGCGCGCCCGGCGGCGGGCACGCCCACACCAGCCAGCTCGGCGAATCCAGCCTGGCGATCTTCTCGGCGAGGTCCCGGAACAGCTCCGGGAACAGGTCGCCGAAGGTGAAGCAGCAGACGACGCCGTCCACTTCGGGATCCTCGTCCAGCAGCGCGAGCAGCTGCCCGAACGCGTCCGAACTGCGGTAGAACTGCCCGCCGAGGTCGATCGGGTTGTCCGTCGACGCGACGCCCGCGAGCTCCAGCTCCGCGATCCGGTCCCGGGTCTTCTCGCCCAGCGGGCGGACTTCCGCGCCGAGCGCGGCGAGCCGGTCGGCGATGATCGCCCCGGCGCCGCCCGACATCGACAGCACCGCGATGTTCGGTCGCGGCGGCAGCGACACCTCGCGTTGTAGCGCGACGACGAGATCGGCGAACGACTCGTCGTCCTCGGCCACCACGATTCCCGCGTCCCGGCACAACGCGTCGAACAGCAGCTGGTCCCCGGCCACGGCAGCGGTGTGCGAGAGCGTCGCGCGCTGCCCGGCTTCGCTGGCACCGGCCTTGAGCACCACGATGCGCTTGCCGAGTTCGACCGCCCGCCGGCCGAGCCGTTCCAGCGCCGCCGGGTCGCGGATCTGCTCCACGTACAGCCCGAGCACCCGCACGTCGGGGCGTTCGACGAGGTAGCCGCCGATGTCGGTGACCTCCAGGCAGGCCTCGTTGCCAACGCTGGCATAGTAGGTGAAGCCGACGCCGCGCGCATCGAGCAGGCTGGCCAGCACGAAGCCGACCGCACCGCTCTGCGACACCAGCGACACCGGGCCGGGCGGCGGCGCGGGCCGCTCCACGTACGCGGTGGTCGTCACGTTCGCCGGGGCCGGTTTGCTGATCACACCAAGGCAGTTCGGCCCGAGCACCGGCATGTCCCCGGCCGCTTCGCGCAACCGCTGCTGCCGCTCCCGGCCGTCGGCGCCGTCCTCGGCGAATCCGGACGAGAACAGCACGACGGCTCCGACGCCGCCGAGCCGGGCCCGCTCGATCACCTCGATGGCGGCCTCGGCCGGCACGGCCACCACCAGGATGTCCAGCAGTTTCCCGGATTCCGCCAGATCGTCGAGGATCGGCAGGTCCACGTCGCGGTTGCAGGGCTCCACGGCGTACAGCTCGCCGCCGAACCCGCCGGAGCGCAGGATCTCCACCACCCGGCTCCCCCACGACCCGGGCCGGGCCGACAGCCCGATCACCCCGATCGCCTTGGGGAAGAACAACGAATCCAGCGGCATGCCCGGCCTCCTTGCGAACTCAGGTCTCAAGCCTCGTGAGCGTTTTGGACTGCTATAGCGACCCAAAACGCTCACGAGCGATCGGCTGCGGGACGGGCCGGCGGCAACAGGCCGAGGCGGGCGGCGTCGCGTTCGGGGTTCACGACCAGCACGGCGAGCAGTCCGCCGACGATCATCAGCCCGGCGCACACGCCGAACGCGGCCTGGAATCCCGCACCGGGCGAACCGGCCGCCTGGACGAGCGCGCCGGTCACCGCGGGCGCGAACACCCCGGCCAAGGTCACCAGCGCCGTCTTCGACGCCATCAGCGCACCGCGCTTGCGAACCGGCGCGATCTGCGCAGCGGTCAGGTAGCCCAGCGGGAACGCCACGCTCGGCAGCCCGAACGCCAGCGTCATCAGCACCAACGCGGCGGCACCGCTGGTGTGCGGCAGGAGCAGCATGCACCCGCCCGCGAAAGCGACGGCCAGCCCGGCGACGACGCCGCGGGCCGTCCGGCCGGTGGCACCGCGCCGCATCCAGCGCCCGGAGATCCACGGGACGACCAGCATCGCCAGCGCGTTCAGCACGTTCGGGATCACCACGACGACGCCGATCTGGTGCGCCTCGTACCCGAGCCCCTTCTCCAAGTACATCGGCAGCCAGGCGGTGTTCATCGCCAGCGCCCAGTACGCGCCGACACCGGCAAGCAGGCCGCCGAGGAAGGTCCCGTTGAAGAACAACTTCCGGTATGGCACATCGGGTTCGCCGCCCGCCTGCACGACGCCGCGCTGCCCGGCGTCGTAAGTGGTCAGCGGCCCTTCGCGGCCGATGAACGCCCACAGCACCACCCACACCAAGCCCGCCAGCGCCAACGCGACGAACGCCGAGCGCCAGCCGTGGTTGGTGATCAGGTAGACCAGCGTCGGCGAAGCGATGACCAGGCCCAGCGCCCCGCCCATCTGCGTCAGCGCCGTGGGCACCGACCGGCGGTCCTCCGGGAACCACTTCTGCACGGCGTGCACGACCATCGGCGCGGTCGGCCCTTCGGCCGCGCCGAGCGCGATCCGGCTCAGGTACAGGGTGGACACGCTGGCCGCGAGCAGCAGCGGCACCGAGGTCAGCGACCACAGCACCGCCAGGACGCCCAGGATCCAGGTGGTCTTGACCCGGTTCGACAGGAATCCGACCAGCACCGCGGACAAGCTGAACAGCAGGTAGAAGCTGCTGGCCACGGCGCCGTACTCGGCGGCGCTGAGGCCCAGCTCCCGCATGATCGGCCCGGCCGCGAGCCCGAGCACCGCCTTGTCGCCGAAGTTGATCACCATCAGGGCGACGACCATCGTCACCACCAGCCAGGCCCGCACGCTCCGCGGCTGCGCCTGGCGCGTGCCGCTGCCGGCCAACTCGGTGGTCTGGGGAACCGCCAATCGACTCGCCTCCTCGCGGCGGCGGCCTCAACGGCGAGGCCGCACCGACCCACAGAGGAAAGCGCGTGGTTAACGTTTCGTCAATCCTGTGGAGGCAGATTTTCCCTCAGCATCAACCTCTTTCATGATCTGATCAGGATATCCTGAACAGGTAATTCAGGGCCTCTCGGGCGCCTCGAATCCCAGTCGCTCGGCGACGGCGAGCATCCGCTCGTCCAGTTCGCGCACGCCGATGCCGAACTCCTTGGCCAGCTGGGTGCGCGACATCGAGTACCCGAGCGACAGCGAAACCATCAGCGCGTGCAGCGCCACCGGATCGATCTCCGGATCCAGGACGCCCGCGGCCTGGTCCTGCTGCAACCGCTGCTGGGTGCGCGGCAGGTCGGGCATCAGCCGCAGCGTCGAGTCGCCGTCCAGCATCAGCAGCGCGACCAGCCGGTACATCGACACGTATCGGATGCAGCCCCGCAGCACGTGCTTCATCCGGTCGCCGAAGCCCAACGGCTCATCCTTCATCCGCGCGCTCATGATCCGCTGCCGCACGTTGTGCCGCAGCGCCGCGCGCAGCAGGTCGCGCCGCGAGCCGAAGTAGTGGTACACCAGCGCCCGGTTCACGCCGGCGTGATCGGCGACCTCGCGCAGGTTGAGCCCTTTGAGCACGCCGTCCCGGGCCAGCAGTTCCAGCGCCGCCCGTTCCAGGGAGCGCGCGGTCTGCTCGCTGCCCATCGACGCGCCGCCCGGTGTCCGCGACTTAGCCATCCGCGTACCGTACTCAAGCCCCGCCCGCGGAACTTGATCACCGCGCGGGATCAGGCGGCAAGCGGCGGACCCGCGAGAACTACGCGGGCCCGCCGATTCAGCCGGGGGCGGATCACCACCACACGTTGCCGCCACCCATGCCGCCGATGCCGCCACCGCCCCAGCCGTTGCCGCCCCAGCCGTTGCCGCCGGGACCACCCGGGCCGCCGATGCCGCCGTGCCCGACGTCGGGAGCGCCGTCGCCACCATCGCCGCCATCGCCGCCGCCGGTGCCGCCACCGGTGCCGCCACCGTCACCGCCGTCACCGCCGTTGATCACGACAGGACCGCCGGTGGGCGCGAACGCGGACATGACCGTGCGCGCGGGCAGAAACTCGACACGCTGCTCGCCGAGCTCCTCTGAGCTCAACACTTCATCCTTCTCGAACACCTGGTCCTCCTTGGGCCGGAAAAGGGCTCGGAATCCACGTGGAGATCGATGCCCGAACAAGGTCCAAACCCCCAGATCCCCGTTCCAACGCCCCAGATTAGTCGGCATCAGCACGGAGGGTAGGAGCACCCGCGATGCGGCGCAGCCCGAAAACCTCCGCCAGCCCGGACAGACATGCCGTGAACCTCCGACCAATATCCATCTACACACATCGTGACCTGCACCAACACAGACGGCAGCTCACCGACAAAATCAAATTTAAACGCTCCGAGATCCTTTCCAGCGGGACAATTCCATCGCACGCCCGTTTGCGACTATTCGACAAAATAAATTTTCGAAAGCGCCGCGCCGCGTAATATCCGGCGGACAATCGTGTCGGGCGAAATTCGGCCGCTCAAACCCGCCGAAGCGAAATCGTCCACATGCCACGCGACGAGAAGATCGGCGGCCCGCACCAAGATCAGATGTGCGACACGGCGAACCGCCGACGACACACGAGCGGGGACCGCGCAACTCGAAATCACCCTTTCGAATTCAGCGAGTCAGTAGTTCTTTCGGCCCGAACTCTGCGACCGTTTGGCCCAGCCATGATCACAGTCGGTTAGGAGTTCCGTCGATGAGTAATCGTCCACGTCGGGCCGTTCCCGCCGAGGTACCGGGCATCTCCGGTGGCGGTCAGATCCCCGCAACGCGATGGCCGCTGCCCGCCGCCGTGCTCGCCGCGGCGTTCAGCCTCATCGCGGTCCAGCCGGCCGACGCCGCCGCCCCCTCCTGCACCCGGGCCGACAACGGTTCCGGGGTGAACATCTTCTGCAGCCGCGGAATCCCGGCCGGGATGACGATCGACGGCACCGAGGGCAACGACCGGATCGTGCTCACCGGGGCGCTGGCGGGCACCATCAACGCCGGCGGTGGCGACGACACGATCATCATCACCGGCCGCAGCGGCGGCAACGGCGGCAAGGGCGGCAACGGCTACCTCAGCGGGGCCCGCAGCGACCGGGACATCGACGGAACCAGTGGCGGCCAGGACGGCGGCGGCAACGGGGGCTCCGCCGGCCTGAACGGCACCAACGCCAGGAGCAGCGCACGGGCCGGAGGCAGCGCGGGCAAGGGTGGCCCCGGCGGCATCGGTGGTCCTGCAGTGGCGGAAACCGGCGTGATCAACGCCGGGCAGGGCGACGACACGATCACCGTCACCGGCGGCGCCGGTGGCAACGGCGGCGAGGGCGGCAACGGCGGCCCGGGCAGCGCCAACCCGGCCGACGCGCGCGGCGGCGAGGGCGGCAACGGCGGCCAGGGCGGCACCGGCAACCTCGGCCGCATCAATCCCGGCGAGGGCGACAACACGATCACCATCACCGGCGGCGACAACGGCGACGGCGGCACCGGCGGCCGCGGTGGGCCCGGCACCGCGGACACCCGGAGCGGCAACGGCGGTGTCGGCGGCACCGGCGGCGGTGGCCGCCTCGCCGCCAACGGCCCCGGCGGCATCGGCAACGGCCCGACCGGCACGGTCGTGAGCACCGGAGACGACGACATCACCGTGCAAGGCGGCAAGGGCGGCCGGGGCGGCATCGGCGGCAAGGGCGGCGACGGCCAGCCGAGCGCCACCAGCTCCCGCTCGGGCGTCGACGTGGAAGGCGACGGCGGGGCCGGCGGAATCGGCGGCAGCGGCGGAGCCGCCAACGTCGGCAACATCATGTCCGAGAACGGCGGCAGGTCCGCGGTCCACGTCGTCGAGGGCTCCGGCGGCGACGGCGGCAGCGGCGGCGATGGCGGCGACGGCAGCGGCATCGGCAGCACCGCCGGGCTCCAGGGCCAGGGCGGCCTCAACGCCATCGCGGACACCGGCGGAATCGGTGGCACCGGCGGGGCCGGCGGCCACATCGGCACCGACGAGGCGGCTCGCCGGAACTCCTGATGAGCGGCCCCAGCCGACAGCGGCGAATCAGGTCACCGCCCGGTTCGACGGTCGAACCCCGACAAGATGCGCACACCCCGTGGGAGTGAATCAAAGTGCAGCGGACGTCCGGTGCTTCTAGGTTCTGCCCCGTGCGCCGGGATCGTGCCGCTGCGGCGCGCTCCAGCGGGGCGGCCGAACTTCCGGTTTTCCCCTGTGAATCCCCTCGAATTGAGAAGGAGCACCAGATGCCACAGACCTCTCGGTCGCTGAGCGCTGCCGAACTGGAGGACCAGCGCGTCGAGTTCCTGCCGACGCGCACCGTCATGTCGACGTTCTGGCTCCCCTGGAGCGGCACCGACGTCCTGGCCCCGTACTACCCACCCGCACACACCCACACCGTGACCGGCGACGCCGACGTCATCACAACCGGTGACATCACCGGCGGCACCGGCGGCCAAGGTGGCGGCAACGGCGGCGGCCAAGGTGGCGGCAACGGCGGCAGCGGTGGCGACGGCGGCACCGGCGGTGACGGCGGCAACGGCGGCAACGGCGGCAACGGCATCGGCGGCAACGGCATCGGCGGCAACGGCATCGGCGGCGACGGCGGCGGCAACGTGGGCTGACGCCGCGGATCGTCAGACAGCACCACCCACCGGCGGGCGCGACCTCCCCCACCAGCGAGGATGTCGCGCCCGCCGGGCCACGTTCGGACCGGATCAGGAGTCGCAATGGCCGCCCCGCACCAGGCCGGGTCGCCCCCGGCGGACGAGGACGTCGCGCACCTGCCGGTGCCCGCGCTCGTGGCGGGCACCGAGCTGATCGGCCGCTACCAGGGCTCCGGGCATCGCGAAGCGCCGTACCTGGTGCGCCGCCGCGATGGGCAGGTCCTCCAGATTTCACACCTGCTGTACCTGGCGGCGGCGGGGCTCGACGGGCGCAGCAGCTTCGCGGAACTCGCGGCGCGACTCAGCGGCGAATCGGAGCGCGCCATCACCGCCGGGCAGGTGTTCTTCCTCGTCGAGAACCGGTTGCGACCCGCCGGGATCGTGGCCGTTTCGGAATCCGGTGCGCCGCCGGAGAAGATCCCGAAGGGGCGAGATCGGTTGCTGGCGCTGAAGTTCCGCGTCGCGCTGGTGCCGGAGCGCGCCGTCGCGGTCATCGCCGGGATCTTCCAGCCGCTGTTCTGGCCGCCGGTGGTGGTCACCGTCCTGGCGGCCTTCGTCTTCGCCGACGTCTGGCTGGCCGTGCACGGTGGCGCCGAGCAGGTCGTCGCGGGCGCGAAGGAGCTGCTCAACCGGCCGGAGCAGCTCCTGCTGGTGCTGGTGGTGCTGATCGTCTCCGGGATGTTCCACGAGTGCGGCCACGTCGCCGCCTGCCGCTACGGCGGCGCGCGGCCGGGCACGATGGGCGTGGGCATCTACCTGGTGTGGCCCGCGATGTACAGCACGGTGACCGATTCCTACCGGCTCAGCCGCGGCGGCCGGCTGCGCACGGATCTCGGCGGCATCTACTTCAACGCGATCGCCATGCTCCTCATGATCGCCGCCTACGCGCCGACCGGTTCGCCGTGGCTGCTGGCCGCGTTCCTGACGTGGCAGGCGACCACCTTCTGGCAGCTCCTGCCGTCGATCCGCTTCGACGGCTACTACATCCTGAGCGATCTGGTGGGCGTGCCCGACCTGTTCGACCGGATGGGGCCGGTCCTGCGCAGCCTGCTCCCGGGCCGCCGCCCGCATCCCCGCGTGCAGGAGCTCAAGCCCTGGGTCCGCCGGGTGATCACGGTGTGGGTCGTGCTGGTGATCCCGTTCATGGCGTACTGGATCATCGCCTTCCTGCTCCTCGCGCCGCACGTGCTGCCCACCGTGTGGCAGGCGCTGAGCCTGCAGTGGAACGGCGTGGGCGCCTCGGTGCAGGCCGGCGACGCCGCCGGGGCTGCGGTCGGCGCGCTCCGGCTCGCGCTGCTGGTGCTGCCGTGGGCGGGCCTCGCGCTGGTGCTCACCAACCTGACGCGGCAGCTCATCCGGTCGCTCCGCAGGTGGCGGGCCCGGCGCGCGCTCGAACCCAGGTAGGTCCCGGCTCCGGAGGACGGGGGTTTGGGGCGGAAAAGCCCCTCAGCACCCCCGGGGGACCCGCGGGGTTGGCGCGCTGTCGGTAGGCGACGCCCCCCACGCCGACGGGTGTGGCGGAGTTGCGGGCGGGGGGGGTGCGG
>NZ_JBFAKG010000094.1:0-2790 GCF_040655595.1 Saccharopolyspora sp. NPDC050389 | reverse complement strand
TCTCTCCCCCCGCCCCCCCGCCCCGCCCGCGCCCGCCCCCCGTCGTTCCTCTCGGTTCTGCGTCGGCACGGCGCCTGCGCCGCTGCCCGCCGGGGCGGCCCTCGCGCGCCCGGCGCCCCCCCCCCCCCCGCCACTCAGCACCCCAGGTGGACCCGCGGTGATCGCGCGCTCTCGGTAGGCGACGCCCGACACGCCGACGTGAGTGCCGAAGTTGCGCGCGGGCGGTGTCCGGCAGAATGCTCGGTCGGATCTGGCGAAGCTCGCAGAGAAGGCGGAATCAGCAACGTGACGACTGTTCATCAGAAGATCGCCGAGGAGCTCGGCGTCCGCGAGCGCCAGGTGCAGTCTGCCGTCGACTTGCTCGACGGCGGGGCGACTGTGCCGTTCATCGCGCGCTACCGAAAGGAAGCGACCGGCGCCCTCGACGACGCCCAGCTGCGCACGCTCGAAGAGCGGTTGCGCTACCTGCGCGAGCTGGAAGAGCGGCGCGCGACGGTGCTGGAATCGATCCGCTCGCAGGGCAAGCTGACCGACGACCTGGAAGCGCAGGTCAACGCGGCGGACTCGAAGGCACGGCTGGAGGACATCTACCTCCCGTACAAGCCCAAGCGCCGCACGAAGGCCCAGATCGCCATCGAGGCGGGCCTGGAGCCGCTGGCGGACCGGCTGCTGTCGGACCCGAGCAACGACCCGCAGGAGACCGCGGCCGGTTTCGTGGACGCCGAGAAGGGCGTCGCCGACGCCCAGGCCGCGCTGGACGGCGCGCGCTCGATCCTGGTCGAGCGGTTCTCCGAGGACGCCGACCTGATCGGCGAGCTGCGCGAGAAGGTGTGGACGCGCGGCCGGATGGTCTCCAAGGTGCGCGAGGGCAAGGAGGAGGAAGGCGCGAAGTTCGCCGACTACTTCGAGTTCTCCGAGGGCTTCGCGGACCTGCCGTCGCACCGCATCCTGGCGCTGTTCCGCGGCGAGAACGAAGAGGCCCTGGAGCTGTCCCTGGAGCCCGACGACGGCGCGGAGCAGGTCGGCCCGACCGACTACGAGCTGCGGATCGCGCAGCAGTTCGGCATCGCCGCGCAGGGCCGCCCGGCCGACAAGTGGCTGTCCGATGTGGTCCGCTGGGCGTGGCGCACCCGCGTCCTGACGCGGCTGAGCGTGGACCTGCGGCTGCGGCTGCGGCAGAACGCCGAGGACGAGGCGGTCCGGGTGTTCGCGGCGAACCTGCGCGACCTGCTGCTGGCCGCGCCTGCCGGATCGCGCGCCACGATGGGCCTGGACCCGGGCTTCCGGACCGGTGTGAAGGTCGCGATCGTCGACGGCACCGGCAAGGTCGTCGCGACTGACACGATCTACCCGCACCAGCCGCAGCGGCAGTGGGACCAGGCGTTGGCGAAGCTCGCGACGCTGGCCAAGGCGCACAACGTTGACCTGATCGCGATCGGCAACGGCACGGCGTCCCGCGAGACGGACAAGCTGGCGGGCGACCTGATCAGCCAGAACCCGGACCTGAAGCTCACCAAGATCTCGGTGTCCGAGGCGGGCGCGTCGGTGTACTCGGCGTCGGCTTACGCGTCGCGGGAACTGCCGGAGCTGGACGTGTCGCTGCGCGGCGCGGTGTCGATCGCCCGGCGCCTGCAGGATCCGCTGGCGGAGCTGGTGAAGATCGACCCGAAGTCGATCGGCGTCGGCCAGTACCAGCACGACATCTCGGAGACGAAGCTGTCGCGTTCGCTGGACGCGGTAGTCGAGGACTGCGTGAACGCGGTCGGCGTGGACGTGAACACGGCGTCGTCGCCGCTGCTGACCCGCGTGTCGGGCATCAGCGAGGGGCTGGCGGACAACATCGTCCACCACCGCGACACCAACGGCCCGTTCCGGACCCGCAAGGCGCTCAAGGACGTGGCGCGGCTGGGGCCGAAGGCGTTCGAGCAGTGCGCGGGCTTCCTGCGGATCCCGGACGGCGACGACCCGCTGGACTCCTCGGCGGTGCACCCGGAGGCCTACCCGGTGGTGCACCGGATCCTGGGCAGCACCGGCGGTGAGATGACCGGGCTGATCGGGAACGCGAAGGTGCTGAAGTCGTTGCGGCCGCAGGACTTCGTGGACGACAGCTTCGGCCTGCCGACGGTCACGGACATCCTCGCGGAGCTGGACAAGCCGGGCCGCGACCCGCGACCGGAGTTCAAGACGGCGACGTTCGCGGACGGCGTCGAGAAGATCGCCGACCTGAAGCCGGGCATGACGCTGGAGGGCGTGGTCACGAACGTGGCGGCGTTCGGCGCGTTCGTGGACGTGGGCGTGCACCAGGACGGCCTGGTGCACGTGTCGGCGATGTCGAAGAACTTCGTCAACGACCCGCGCGACGTGGTGAAGTCCGGCGACATCGTCCGCGTGAAGGTCCTCGACGTGGACATCCCGCGCAAGCGGATCTCGCTGACGCTGCGCCTGGACGACGAGCCGGGCGCCGGAGGCCGCCAGGACCGCGACTCCGGCCGAGGCCAGGGCGGCGGTCGCGGCCAGGGCGGCGGCGGCCGCAACGGCGGCGGCCGTGGTCAAGGCGGCGGCCAGGGCGGTCAGGGTCGCGGCGGCCAAGGCCGAGGCGGCCAGGGGCGCGGAGGCCAGCGCGGACAGCGCAACGACGCGCCCGCCGGATCGATGGCCGACGCCCTCCGCAAGGCGGGCTTCGGCAAGTAGGCACGCTTCAGCTGATAACGGGGCCGTGAGTCTTTTGGGGTTATGGGGGGGCGGAGAGGCCCACACCAGAACCGGCACCGGGGGGCGGAGCACGAGACG
>NZ_JBFAKG010000093.1:7920-38586 GCF_040655595.1 Saccharopolyspora sp. NPDC050389 | reverse complement strand
ATCCACCGGCTCCGACATGCCAGCCATACCCAGAGCCCCCGGGCCCTCCGATCCTACGAATGACCAGATCAGACCCACGCCTTGAAAGGTAGGACGCGCATGCGCCGGATCACGAAGCTCGCGGGGGCGGCGGCTGGGGCCGCGCTGCTGTTCCTGGGCGCCGCCCAGGCGACCGCGACCAGCGAACCCATGGCGATCGCCGGGACGACGATCTTCACCAAGGGCGAGGGCGGCTACAACTGCTTCCGCATCCCGGCCCTGGTTCGCACCCAGGACCGGAGCGCGCTGCTGGCGTTCGCGGAAGGCCGCCACAACAACTGCGACGACACCGGCGACATCGACGTGGTGCTCAAACGCTCGACGGACGACGGGAAGACGTGGCGGCCGCTGGAGCTGGTGACCGACGGCGCCGGCGACACCCGCGGCAACCCGGTGCCGATCATGGATCGCGCCACCGGCCGGATCTCGTTGCTGACGACGCACAATCCGGGCCCGCAGTGCAACGGCAACGGCTGCACCAGGACGCCGTTCCTGCAGCACAGCACGAACCCGCAAGGTACTCAGTGGACGAAGCCGGTGGCTCAGCCGCAGCTGACGAAGCCGGAGTGGAACACCTGGTACGCCACCGGGCCGGGCCACGGCCTGCAGATGACCCGGGGCGAGCACGTGAACCGCATGGTGGCGGGCATCAACTTCGAGGGCGATGGCGGCGTGAAGGGCGCCGGGATCGTCTACAGCGACGACGGCGGGACGAACTGGCAGCTCGGCGCGCTGGACGACCGGACCGGCAAAGCCGTCAAGCCGCAGGAGCTGAGCCTGCTGGAAACGGTCGACGCCGAGATCTACGCGGCGGCCCGGAACCAGGACAACTCGGGCACGACGATCGCCGAGGGCAACCGCGCGCACGCCGTCAGCGCGGACGGCGGGGCGACGTTCCGCTCGCCGTTCGAGGTCGTGCCGCAACTGAAGGGGCCGGTCGTGCAGGGCTCGGTGGTGCGCCTGCGCGCGACGACGGCCGGCGACCCGCACAACCTGATCCTGTTCTCGGGGCCGTACAACACGAATCCGGACATGGACCACCGCCGCCACACGATGCGCATCCGCACGTCGTCGGACGAGGGCGCGACCTGGCAGGAAGTGGGCACGGTCGTGGACGCGACCTGGTCGGCCTACTCGGACCTGATCAACCTGGGCGGCGGCTGGGCCGGTCTGCTCTACGAGGCGGGCTCGCCGAGCTCCGGCGACGCGAACCAGACGATCCGCTACGCGAGGTTCAACGAGAACGACCTGGCCCGCTGAAAATCCGTTGGCACGACACATGATCATCACCGCCCGGCGCCCGCACGAGTGACCGCTGGAGGGCGCCTTCGAGCGGCTTGCCCGAAGGCGCCCTTCGGCCACTGTGGACAGATCGGTCAGGGCTGGTTCGGGGCGTCGGCCGCGATGGCGTAGCCACGGACCCACTGCGGATGGTCGCCGACGAGGCCGCCGGGACGACGCCCAACGCGACCAGTGCCGCGGCACCGATCGCGCCTAGCCGGAAAAGCCTTCTGGCGCCCGGAGTTCGCATCCGAACCGCCCGGAACGATCAGCCGAGCTTCGCGCCCGCGTGCAACGCGACACCGGAGTTGGCGGCGACGGTGGCGGTGAACTTGCCGTCGCCGCCGACCTCCACCGCATCTCCGGTGCACGACCCGTCGGAGAGCTCGCCAGTCATCACGTTGCAGTAGGTTCCCGCGGGCAGCGACGTCTGGAAGGACTGCGACAGCTCGCCGCCTTCCCGGTTGATCACGACGAACCCGGCGTCACCGCGCCCGAACGCGATCTGGCCGTTGCCGTTGTCCCACCAGCCGGTGAGCTCCTCGCCCTGCACCGCGGCGTGGAAGCCGGCCATCCCCGCGATGATCGTGCGCCGGTGCTCGCACACCCACGCCGAGTTGTCACAGCTGGCGGCCTCGGTCGTGCCGTCCGCGGCGGCGGGCGGCCCGGCGTCGGCGTTGTCGAAGGCGAAGCTGGAGATCAGCTGCGGCGTCCCGTACGGGTAGGCCAGCTCGAACGCGACGGCCAGGTCGTAGGTCACGCCGTCCTTGTAGGTCAGGGTCGGCGAGCTGCGCTGCGTGTCGTGGTTGTCGATGAAGACCACCGCCTGCTCGCTCGGCAGCGGCATCTGGTCCGGCAGATTCGCCAACCCGGCCAGCGAACCGTTCTTGAACGCGTTGGCAACCGTGCCGTAGTAGGCGAACTCGGTGACGTCGCCGTTGCCGGCGTACTCCCCCGCCGTCGTCGTGCCGTCCGCGATCACCTCCTGGAAGACGTACGGCTTGGCGCCGGTCCCCGGCACGGCCTGCAGCGCCCCGAAG
Source organism: Saccharopolyspora sp. NPDC050389 (assembly GCF_040655595.1). Lineage (NCBI taxonomy): Bacteria > Bacillati > Actinomycetota > Actinomycetes > Pseudonocardiales > Pseudonocardiaceae > Saccharopolyspora > Saccharopolyspora sp. NPDC050389. The sequence continues at coordinate 36,226 of NZ_JBFAKG010000093.1, read as the reverse complement.
ATCGCGCCGACGTCCTCCGGCGGCATGTGCTTGACGCCGTCCACCCGGAACCCGGACACGCCCAGGCCGACCAGGTCGTTCAGGTAGGCGATCTCGGTGTTGCGCACGTACTCGGACTCGGTCGCGAGGTCCGCCAGACCGACGAGTTCGCAGTTGCGCACCTCCCACTTGTCGTTGTAGTTGGCGATGTCCCGGCGGCAGCCGTGGAAATCGGCGTCCGAGTAGACGCCCGGGTAGTCGTACTTCGAGTAGGACGAGCCGCCGCTGCCCGGCCCGCTGCCGGCCGATCCGGTGCCGCTCATGTGGTTGACCACGGCATCGGCGTAGATCTGCACGCCCGCGGCGTTGCAGGTCTGCACCATCGCGGCGAACTGCTCCCGGTTGCCGCGCCGGGACTGCAGTTGGTAGCTCACCGGCTGGTAGTCCTGGTACCAGGGATGGCCCGCGCCGGCGAGCACCACGTGCTCCTGCGGCGGCGACACCTGCACCGCGCCGAATCCCTTGGGGCCGAGGAAACTCGTGCACTCCTGCGCGATGGAATCCCAGGGCCACTGGAACATCTGGATGATCGGCCCGCGCACCGGCGCGGCGGCGGGCACCTCCGGCGAGCCCGCCGCGGCGGGCACCAGGGCCGTGCCGCCGAGCACCGCGGCCAGCAGCAGGAACGGCATTCGCATGACAACCTCCTCTGCGTCGAGTGGGTCGCCTACGATCACATTTTCTTGCAGATGTTAAGTCAATACACCATCCGAACCAGCATCCACCTGCCTAAATCCTTGCAAAAAATTGCGAATTATTCGAAAGAATCCGATGTGGATATGGAGCCGATCCGCTCCAGCCGATGCAACGCAACAGGATGCCGTTTCCGCAGGTGATCGCCCGTGAGCGTTTCGGGGTGCTATGACGACCCAAAACACTCACGGATCCTGACCAGGCAGAACACCACCCAGCAGCGAACCGCTGGCGCTCGGTGACCGCGCGTGCACCGAGCGCACCGCCGCGCCCGGCCCGGCCGCACGCCGGGTGCGCGGCGGACAATGGCGGCATGCGCGAAGTGGAGATCCGGGACGACATGATCCGGCTCGGACAGCTGTTGAAGCTGGCGGGCCTCGTCGAGCACGGAGCGGAGGCGAAGGAGCTGCTGGAGGACGGCCAGGTCGAGGTCAACGGCGCGGTCGAGACCCGCCGCGGCAAGCAACTGGTGGAGGGCGACGAGGTGCTCCTCGGCGGCGAGATCGTCCGAGTGGTCACCCGCTGACGACCGCCGCACCAGACGAAAGGCGAAGGGCGCCTCCAGCCGAACTCCCGGCCGGAGGCGCCCTTTCACGCCACTCGTGTCACAGCGCCTCGTGCACGATGCGGCCGCCGACGATCGTGCAGGCCACCCCGAGATCCGGCAGCTCGTCCGGTGCGCAGGTGCGCGGGTCGCCGTCGAAGACGGCCAGGTCCGCCCGCATACCCACCCGGACGCGCCCGGCCACCTCCTCCTCGCCGGCGCCGTAGGCCGCCTCCGTGGTGTACCCGGCGAGCACCTGCTGCGCGGAAAGCGCCTGCTCTGGCAGCACGGGCGCCCGGTCCGGCTCGGCGACCGGGCGCCGCAGCCTGGCTCCCGCCATGATCTCCCTCGGGTCGAAGGCCGCGATCGGCCAGTCCGAACCGAGCGCGACGTGGCCGCCCGCGGCGAGGATGTCGCGATACCGCCACGCCCGCCCGCAGCGTTCCGCGCCGATGCGCGTCGACCAGTTGTCCGTGTGGTCGGGCAACGTCCAGTCCATGTGGGTCGGCTGCATGGAGGCGACGACGTCGAGCTCGGCGAACCGCGCGACGTCGCGGTCCTGGAGCAGCTCGACGTGCTCGATGCGGTGCCGCCCACCGCGCACTCGGCGTCCAGGGCCCGTCGCTGTACACGCACGTGGACGGCAAGGACGACATCCTCGAACTGGTCACCGAGATCATGGTCGCCGACATCCCGGCGTCGGACCTACGCCCGCAGGACTGGCGCGGCGGCCTGCTGCACTGGGCGCGCGGCTACCGGGAGGCGTTCGCCAAGCACCCCAACGCGGTGGCGATCATCGCCCGCCGCGCGGTGACGATCAGCGATTCGCGGCAGGCCTACGACGACGTGATCGAGATGCTCACCGCCGTGGGCTGGACCCACGCGGCCGCGCTACGCGTGGCCTTCGGCATCGACTACGTGGTCCTCGGCTCGATCCTCGCGCCGTTCTCCCCCGGCTTCGACCAACCGCTCGGCGACGAGTACCCGGCCCTGCGCACCGCGGTCCGCACCGTCGACGCGGCGGAGGTCGACGCCGATGCCTTCCAGGACGCCATCACGGCCTACGTCGCGGGCCTGCCCGATCCCGCGTGATCGACGGTGCCGCCTGGGACGATGGCGGCATGAACGAGGAAATCATCCCGATTCTCCGCGTCGCCGACGCCGAAGCCGCGGTCGCGTGGTACGAGCGGCTGGGCTTCGCCGCGCAATGGGAACACCGCTTCGAACCGGGGCTTCCCGCGTTCGTCGAGGTGGCGCGCGGCCCGGTGAAGCTGTTCTTGTCGGAGCACGAGGGCGACGCCCGCCCCGACACGCTGGTGTACCTCCGCGTCCGCGACGTGGATGCCATCGCGGACGCGTTCGGCGTCCAGGTCGAGGACGCCGACTGGGGGCGCGAGATCGAACTGCGCGATCCCGACGGCAACCGGCTGCGGGTGGGCGCGCCCGCAGCGTGAGCTCGCGAACCTGCCGGAACAGCAAGAAGGCCGGTGCCCACGGGCACCGGCCTCATGCCAGATCGGCTTGCTCGATCAGTGGAACGAGTCGCCGCAGGCGCACGACCCGCCGGCGTTCGGGTTGTCGATGGTGAAGCCCTGCTTCTCGATCGAGTCAACGAAGTCGATCACCGCGCCCTGCAGGTACGGAGCGCTCATCCGGTCGACGACCACACCCAGGCCCTCGAAGTCCCGCCGGACGTCGCCGTCGAGGCTCCGCTCGTCGAAGAAGAGCTGGTACCGCAGGCCCGCACAGCCGCCGGGCTGCACGGCGATGCGCAGGTGCATGTCGTCGCGGCCCTCCTGGTCCAGCAGGGCCTTGGCCTTCTGGGCAGCCGAGTCGGTCAACGTGACACCGTGGGCGGGCGCCTCGCTCTCGGTCGTGGTGTTCGGAGCGGTCATGGACTCTCCCTAGAGGTCTCGCTCATCCGATTCCGGCGTGAGGTGCAACCGCACCCGGACTCGGGCTATTCCCACGGGCGCCGCCCGGGGGAGCTGTGTCTTGTCTCCTCCGCCTATGGTGGCACAGCTGCCCGCCTAGCTGGTGTGATGTGGCTACCCCATGTCTGTTCCGCCCGCAGGTGTCCGGTCTGCTGCAGCCCCGGCCGGGGCGTCGAATACCCTGTTGGAGTGAGGTTCCTTCGCCGTAACAGCGCTGAGCAGACCGCCACCACCGAGTCCGACACCGAGACCGGTCAGGCTGCGGCGGAGCATGCCCCCAATCACACTCCCAAGAAGGGGAAGCCGACGCCGAAGCGCCGAGAGGCCGAAGGCAAGCGGCGCGGCCCGGTCCCGCCGCCGCCGAAGACCCAGCGCGAGGCCGTCAAGCGGGCGCGCGGCAACAAGGACGAGCGCCGCCAGGCGGCCAAGGAACGTCGCGAGCGGATGATGCAGGGCGACGACCGCTACCTGATGCCCCGCGACAAGGGCCCGGTGCGCGCGTACGTCCGCGACCTCGTCGACACCCGGCGGCACCTGATGGGCCTGTTCATGCCGCTGGTGCTGATCGTGTTCGCCAGCACGCTGGCGCAGAACCTGGTGATCCAGCAGTACGCGACGCTGTTCTGCATGGTGCTGCTGGTGATGATGGTCGTCGAGGGCACCCTGCTCGGCCGGTACGTGAACAAGCGGGTGCGCGCGAAGTTCCCGGACGCCAAGGACCGCCCGTTCTCGCTGGGCTGGTACGCCTTCACCAGGGCGATGCAGATCCGCAAGCTCCGAGTCCCCCGCCCCCGCTACACCCCCAAGGACATCGCCAAGGTCGCTTGATCCCGGCGTTTTCTCGGGTGTCGCACCGGCTCAGGCGAGCCGATCTTCCATGCCCGGTTCCGGGTAGCGTCGCGGCGACGTCGTAGGTACGGGGACCGGAGGTTTTCCTGGTGGGTGTGCGCACGCTGGTGCTCGGTGGGGCTCGTTCCGGCAAGTCCGCTCATGCCGAGGGATTGGTTCCGGCCTCCGCGCCCGTCACCTACGTCGCCACCGCGCGGCGGGATCCGGACGATCTCGAGTGGGCCGAGCGGATCGCTTCGCACGTCGCCCGGCGGCCCGACACCTGGCGGACCGTGGAGGCCGGGGACGCCGCTTCGCTGCTGCGCGTGCTGGCCGGGGCCGAGCCCGCGGCGACGGTGCTGGTCGACGACCTCGCGACGTGGCTGACCGGGGTGCTCGACGACGCCGGCGCGTGGGATCGCGATCCGGGTGCGCTCGACGTCGTGGCCGAGCAGTGCACCGAGCTCGTCGAGGCCGTTGCCGGGTGTTCTGCGCGGGTGGTGCTCGTCTCCGCCGAGGTCGGCCTCGGGGTCGTTCCGGCGACCAGGTCTGGGAGGCTGTTCCGAGACGAACTCGGCTCGCTCAACGCCCGGCTGGCCGAGGCTTGCGACGAGGTCGTCCTGCTCGTCGCCGGGCTTCCGCTCCGGCTGCGCTGAATCAACGGAGGTTTTCGCTTGTCCACCGACGACCAGAACCAGTCCGGCCCGATCGGGTTCCCGGCGGTACCGGCGCCCGACGAGCAGGCCCGGCGGCAGGCGGTCGCCCGGCACGAGCAGCTGACCAAGCCCGCCGGTTCGCTGGGACGGTTGGAGGAACTCGGCGTCTGGGTCGCGGCCCGGCAGGGCAGCTGCCCGCCGCGCCCGTTCGCCCGCCCACGCGTGATCGTCTTCGCCGGGGACCACGGCATCGCGTCGCACGGCGTCTCGGCCTACCCGAGCGACGTGACCGGCCAGATGGTCGGCAACTTCCTCAGCGGCGGCGCGGCGGTCAACGCGCTGGCCGCCGGCGCCGGTGCGACGGTGCGCGTGGTGGACATGGCGGTCAACACCGACACACCGCCGGTGGTCAGCGCGCACAAGGTGCGGCGCGGGTCGGGCGCGATCGACCGGGAGGACGCCCTCACCGCCGACGAGGTGGACGCCGCGATCAACGCCGGGCGCACCATCGCCGACGAGGAGGTGGACTCCGGCGCCGACCTGCTCATCGCCGGGGACATGGGCATCGGCAACACCACCCCGGCCGCGGTGCTGATCTCCGTGCTCACCGGGACCGAGCCGGTGGCGGTCGTCGGCCGCGGCACCGGCATCGACGACAACGCCTGGATGCGCAAGACCGCCGCGATCCGCGACGCGCTGCGCCGCGCCAGGAAGGTGCTCAACGATCCGGTGGCGCTGCTGCGGACCTCGAGCGGGGCCGACCTCGCCGCGCTGGCCGGGTTCCTCGCGCAGGCGGCGGTGCGGCGCACGCCGGTGCTGCTGGACGGAGTCGTGGTGGGCGCGGCGGCGCTGGTCGCCGAGGAGCTCGCGCCCGGCGCCCGGCAGTGGTGGCTCGCCGGGCACCGCTCCGCCGAACCGGGCGGGCCGCTGGTGCTCGACCACCTCGACCTCACCCCGATCCTCGACCTGCAGATGCGGCTCGGCGAAGGTTCCGGGGCGCTCACCGCGCTGCCGGTGGTCAACGCCGCGGTGCGGGTGCTGCGGGAGATGGCGACCTTCGCCGAGGCCGGCGTCGTCGGTCCGACCGAAGTCGAGGCCACCGGCCCGACGGCGTGACGGCGCTGGACGGCCTGCGCCTGGCGGTGTCGTGGCTGAGCGTGCTGCCGGTGTCCGCGCAGCGCGTCGACGACCGCACGTGCCGCCAGGCGATCTCCTTCGCTCCGCTGGTCGGCGCGCTGGTCGGCGCTTTCGGCGCCGCCGCGCTCTGGGCGCTGACCGCGCTCGGCGCTCCCCCGCTGCTGGCCGGGCTGCTCACCGTCGGTGTGCTGGTGCTGGTCACGCGGGGCATGCACGTGGACGGCCTGGCGGACACAGTGGACGGTCTCGGCTGCTACGGGCCGCCGGAGCGCGCGCTGAACGTGATGCGCGACGGCGGGGCCGGGCCGTTCGCGGTGGTCGCGCTGATCCTCGTGCTCGGTGTCCAAGCGGCCAGCCTCGCCGAACTGGCGAACGCGCCGCTGACGCTCGTCCTCGCCTGCGCGGTCGGCCGCGCGGGATTCGTGCTGTGCTGCCGAACCGGAGTGCCTGCCGCACGCCCGGAAGGCATGGGTGCGCTGGTGGCGGGCAGCCAACCCACCTGGCTCGTCGCCGCCTGGTGGCTCGCGCTGCTCGCGGTGGCCGCCTTCGGCTTCGGCTGGCACGCGGCCGTCGCCGTGGTCCTCGCCGCGGCCCTGCTGCTCGCCTTCACCTGGCACACCCGGCGTCGTTTCGGCGGAATCACCGGAGACGTCCTCGGCGCCGCCTCCGAACTCGCGACCACCGTCGTCCTCGCCACCGCGGCCATCGCCTGATCCGGAAACGAGCGAAGGGCACCTCTCGCGCCGAGAGGTGCCCTTCGCTTCGAACGGGACGTCAGCCGAGCTTGGTCATCCAGCCGTGGGTGTCGGCGACCGTGCCGTGCTGGATGCCGGTGAGGCGCTCGCGCAGCTTCATCGTCACCTCACCCGGGTGGCCGTCGGCGACGGTGAACTCGCCGTCGCGGTGCTTGACGTGGCCGACCGGGGTGATCACCGCGGCGGTGCCGCAGGCGAAGACCTCGGTGAGCTCACCGGTCGCGGCCTTCTTCTCCCACTCCTCGACGGTGACCTTCCGCTCCTCCACCTGCATGCCGAGCTCCCTGCCCAGCTCCAGCAGCGACGAGCGGGTCACGCCGGGCAGCAGGCTGCCGCTGAGCGCCGGGGTGACCAGGCGGGCGTCCGAACCGGAGCCGAACACGAAGAACAGGTTCATGCCGCCCATTTCCTCGACCACGTGCCGCTCGCACGCGTCGAGCCACACCACCTGGTCGCAGCCCTTCTCCACGGCCTCGGCCTGCGCGGCGAACGACGCCGCGTAGTTGCCCGCGAACTTTGCCGCACCGGTGCCGCCGGGGGCCGCGCGCACGTACTCGTGGCTCAACCACACCGTGACCGGCTTGACGCCGCCGGCGAAGTACGAGCCGGCCGGGGAGGCGATCAGCGCGTAGAGGTAGGCGTTGGACGGGTGGTTGACCCCGAGGCCGATCTCGGTGGAGATCATGAACGGCCGCAGGTACAGCGAGCTCTCCTCGGCGGTCGGCACCCAGGCGCCGTCCACCGCGATCAGCTCGCGCAGCGACTCGACGAACAGCTCCTCGGGCAGCTGGGCCATCGCGATGCGCTGCGCCGAACGCTGGAACCGCCGCGCGTTCGCGTCCGGGCGGAACGCCGCGATCGAACCGTCGGGCTGGTGGTAGGCCTTGAGCCCCTCGAAGATCGCCTGCGCGTAGTGCAGGACCGAGGTCGCCGGATCGAGCTGCAGCGAGTGGTAGGGCTCCACCGCGGCGTCGTGCCAGCCGCGCTCGTCGGTCCACTTGATGGTCACCATGTGGTCGGTGAAGTACCGTCCGAATCCCGGATTCGCCAATACTTCCGCGCGGCGCTCGTCGCTGGCCGGTTGCGGGTTCAGGGTCCGAGCGAAAGACAGTGCTCCAGTCATGCGCGTACCGTATCGCGCGCCTCGGAGCAGTGGAAACCCGATCTACGGAACTTGGTCGTCCAAATATCCGTCGTCCGCCTACTCAACGCTGAACCAACGCCACCGTTCGTGACGCGAGGCGGTGGAGCCGGGCGGACCGACGCCTATGATGTGACCATGACGCACGCCCAGAACACCCCGGTCCCGACGGGGCCCACGACGACGTCGCAAGACGTGCTGGCCGCCACCCTGGCGGCGCTGCTGCCGCTGGGCGGCGGCATGCTGGTGATGCTCGGCTACTCGTGGCTCGACATCTTCGGCGTGATCCTGGGCGTCGCCGGAGCGGCCGGCTGGGCCTTCTGGTGGCGCAACAAGCACAAGTCGTTCTTCCCGAAGGACCTGCGCGGCGGCTCGGTCGGCGGGATCGGCGCCGCGGTCGCCGTCGTCGGCATCCTGCTGTTCATCTCGCTCTGACACCTCGGGCCGGGTGCCTTCCGGGCAATCCGGAAGGCACCCGGCCCCGGTTCATCAGGCGATCAACAGTCCCTCCGGGAGGGACGGAAGTGCCCACTTCGGATCGGGCAGGGTGTCACAGTAGGTGCCGTCGAACGGGAACCGGCCCGCCTCGGCCAACGCGATCATGCGTTCGCCTTCGGCCCGCAACCGGTTCAGGTGCTGCTCGTCGAACCGGCCGGCGGCCAGCGCGTCGGCCAGCTCGTGCTCGTCCTTCCAGGACCAGCACCCGTCCGGGAACACCTCGACGTCGAGCACCCCGTCGACGCGCCGGACGCCGGTGGCGTCCCTGCCCAGGGGCACTTCGAGGTTGACGTACCAGTTACGGAAGGTGCCGTCGGGCTCGAAGAACCACCAGACCGATACCCAGCGGTGCTCGTACACCAGGCGCAGCGTCGAAGTGCCGCGCCAGGTCGACCTGGCAGGCACCCGCGGCCCGTTGAAGCGCTCCGCCAACGGCATCTGGCGCGGCGAGCGGCCGTCCGGGGAGGTGGTGACCCGGATCGGCGTTCCGTCCAGGACCCAGCAGAGCAGGTGGTCACCGTCGTCCTCGACCACCCGTGCCGGGTGGACGGTGCCGAGAGAGCCGTCCAGCCGCCAGAAGCTGTAGTGCACTTCCTCGCCGGGGGCCCACTTAGGCGATTCGCCGGTGGATTTCAGGGGAATGTTGGCAACACTCGTTTTGAGCATGACCCGCCTCATCTCCAGCGACGGGACACACCTCCCGTCGCCAAAGGACCGACAACAACGACAACAAGCGTCGCAAGCATCGCAGAAATCGGCATGCTCATAGCCAGCACGACCGAGACCCCCATGCCCAGGCACGCCCCGCGCATCGGCCAGGTTCCGCCGTCCGTCAGCAACAGCCGGGCACCGGCGTTCGCGAAGGCGTAGTGCACGAGCAGGCAGCAGGCCGCGAATGCCATCGCCGGAACGGGCTCCACCAGCAGCGCGACCAGCACAGCGGCGACACCGGCGGCCACGTCCAGCACGTAAGGCGTCCCGGCGCTGCCGATGCGTCCCAGGAGGCTCGGCAGGTCACGGTCGTGGACGAGCGCCAGCGCCGTCCCGCGGAACGACTCCAGCGCGCCCAGCAGCACCGGCAGCAGCGCCACCGCCGCGCCAACCCCGACCAGCGGCGCGAGATCGGCGGCCGCGGCGGCGGTCAGCACCTCGCGGATCGGCATCGGCGACAGCGCCAACCGCGACCAGCCCAGCTGGTGGACCAGCGCCGCGGTCACCGCCGACAGCACCACGACGAGCGCGACCAGCGAAATCACCATGCCGCGCTTCATCGACGACCAGGTGAACCGGTCCCGCTCGGCGGCAGGCGCGGTCAACCGCTCGAAGCCGAGGAACGCGAAGAACAGCACCGCGGCCGCCCCGGTGATGCCCACCGCGCTGTCGGCCAGCGGGCGCCCGGCCGGGATCGGCGGCACCGGTTCGATCGCGAAGCAGGTGACCACCACGAGCCCGAGCACCGCGACGGTCAGCGCGAGCCAGATCCAGGCGGCCGCGCCCCGGATCCGCAGCCCGGCCGTCGCCGAGAGCACGACCAGCAGCAACGCCACCGCGGCGACCTGCGGCGCGGCCGAGGGCAGGAAGAAGTCACCCAGCACCCGCGCGATCGCGGCCATCCCGGCGACCTGCCCGGCCAGGTACGCGCTGGCCCCGATCCGCGACGGCACCACGCCCATCCAGGCCCGCACGCACACGTAAACCGCGCCCGGCACGCGGTAGGACTCGGACTGGTGCGCGGTCGACGACGCCGAGCACACCACGGCCACGAGCGCGATCAGCAGCCCGAGCGGCAGCCACGGCCCGGCCGCGGCGGCCGCGGGCGCCGGTGCCACGAACACTCCGGCGCCGAGCATCCCGCCGAGCGCGAGCGGAATCGCACCGGCACCGGATGCGAGCCGGCCGCTCGATTCAACCTGTTGGGCCACGGGACCACCCTTACAGACGAACACTGACGCGTGCAGCCGCCTGTCGGCTGACGCGACAGTAGTCACGAGCGGGTGCCCGAACGCACCGCAACGCCGACCGATGTCCTGGTCGAATTCGCAGTTGCCGAGCGTTCTAGAGTGCGAAGAGCTTTGCTGACACCGCAGCGTTGACGCAGTGACCCGGAGGATGACCACGTGACGACCCCGAAACTCGCCCTAACCGACACGGCGGTGGCCAAGCTGACAGCGGACGCGCTCGTCGTCGGAACCGTCCAGGGCACCGACGGCCTGCAGCTCGCGCCCGGCACCGACCAGGTCGCCGCCGCGTACGACGGAGACCTGGCGAAAGTCCTCGTCTCGCTGGGCGCGACCGGCAAGGCGGACGAGGTCGTCAAGCTGCCCGCGGGCGGCAAGCTGCGCGCCGGCGTCCTGGTGGCCGTCGGGCTGGGCAAGCCCGCGGCCAACGGCGGGGTTTCCGGCGAGGCGGTGCGCCGGGCATCCGGCGCCGCGGCCCGCGCGCTCGGCGGCGTCGAGCACGCCGTCACCACGCTGTCCGCTGTGGACCTCTCGGCCGCCGTGCAGGGCACGGTGATGGGCGCTTACGCGTTCACCGCGTACAAGTCGCAGTCGGGCGACGCCCCGGTGTCCAAGGTGGACTTCCTGGTCGCCGATGCCAAGGCGGACGCGAACGTGCACGCGCTGAAGGGCGCCACCGCGATCGGCGAGTCGGTCAACACCGCCCGTGACTTCATCAACACCCCGCCCAACGACCTCTTCCCCGCGTCCTTCGCCGAGCGCGCCGCCGAGCTGGGGCGCGCCGCGGGCCTCGAGGTCGAGGTGCTCGACGACAACGCGCTGCGCAAGCAGGGCTTCGGCGGCATCCTTGGCGTCGGTGCCGGTTCCTCCCGCCCGCCGCGCCTGGTGCGGCTGCGGCACAAGGGCCCGAAGGCGGCCAAGAAAGTCGCGCTGATCGGCAAGGGCATCACCTTCGACACCGGCGGCATCTCGATCAAGCCCGCCGCGGGCATGGAGGAGATGACCTCGGACATGTCCGGGGCCGCCGCGGTGATCGCCACCATGCTGCTGGCCGCCCGGCTCAACTACCCGCTGGACATCACCGCGACCGTGCCGATGGCCGAGAACATGCCGTCGGGCACGGCGTACCGCCCGGGCGACGTGCTGACCATGTACGGCGGCAAGACCGTCGAGGTGCTCAACACCGACGCCGAGGGCCGGTTGATCCTGGTCGACGCCATCACGCGCGCCTGCGAGGACGAGCCCGACTACCTGATCGAGACCTCGACGCTGACCGGCGCGCAGGTGGTGGCGCTGGGCAAGCGCACTCCCGGCGTGATGGGCAGCGAGGACTTCCGCGACCGGGTGGCGCGGCTGTCGCAGGCCGTCGGCGAAGGCGGCTGGCCGATGCCGCTGCCGGAGGAGCTGCGCGGCGACCTGGACTCCAAGCTCGCCGACCTGGCGAACATCACCGGGCACCGCTGGGGCGGCATGCTCGCGGCGGGCATCTTCCTCCAGGAATTCGTCGCCGACGGCGTGGAGTGGACGCACCTGGACATCGCGGGCCCGTCGTACAACTCGAGCGCGCCGTGGGGCTACACGCCGAAGGGCGGCACCGGCGTCCCGGTCCGCACCATGGCGGCGGTCCTCGCCGACATCGCCGACCGGGGCTGACCGGAACGCGAGTTCCCGGCGGGGTCGTGAGTCTCACCCGATGGATTCACGGCCCCGCTCGGCGCGTAGTTCTACTCCGCTGCGGTGGCGTATTTGTGACGTGAAACTCAAAAGGATCACCACTGCCCCGCGGAGCGGTGTCAGGATGGGTCGATGACCGAAACGACACCGGCCGCGCCCAGCGCGGCCCGGCACGGCTATCAGGTCGACGTGGTGTGGACCGGCAACACCGGGCAGGGCACCAGCTCCTACCGCAGCTACGAGCGCACCCACGAGGTGCGCGCGGCCGGCAAGGACGCCATCGACGCATCCGCAGATCCGGTCTTCCTCGGCGACGCGGACCGGTACAACCCGGAAGAACTGCTGGTCGCATCGCTGTCGCAGTGCCACATGCTCTGGTTCCTGCACCTGGCCGCGGACTGCGGCGTGGTGGTCACGGGCTACCACGACCAGGCGCGCGGCATCCTCGCCGAGAACCCGGACGGCTCCGGCCAGTTCGAAGAGGTGCGGCTCGCGCCGCAGGTCACGGTGGCCGACCGGGCGAGCGTGGACGTGGCGGAAGCGCTGCACGAGCGCGCCCACGAGCTCTGCTACATCGCGAAGTCGGTGACCTTCCCGGTCAACTGCACCCCGACCACCCGAATCGCGAACTGAAGATCGAAGCCGCTCCAGACCCGCCCCGCACAGCGGTGCAGGTCGCGGAGCCTCTCCCCGCATGACCTGCTGTCCTGCGAACGGCTCCTAGCCGTCGGCCGCTTTGCGGTCGCGGTCGCGGAGGATGCGCTGGCGGGCCTGGTAGTCCCGCATCCGCTGCGGGTAGCCGATCTTGGACACCTCGTAGAGCGGGATGCCGATCTTGCGGGTCAGCCGGTGCGCCGCCGTCGGGCCGTCCACCCGCCGCCGGGTCCACTCGCCGTCGTGCGCGATGAGCATCAGCGTCGTCTCGGTCACCGTCGTGCGGGGTTCCAGGTATCCCTCGACGCCGCGGCGCTGCGCGGCCCAGCCGATCAGGTGTTCGGCGTCCGCCGAGCTCGCGCCGCGCATCACACCGGAACGCTTCCCGCGGAACCGGTCGAACAGCCCCACCGGACTCGCCTCCCGTCGCTGGGGATGTGGAACAGCAGACGATTCCGATGATGCCATCACCCGCATGGGGCGCGTGTGAAAGCGTTCACTCCCAGTTGATCCGCGCCGACCTCGCGGTTGTGATCCGCGGCAGTGCAGCACAGATCACCCGGCCCACGTCGCGTACGCCGGTCGTGTGGTGACAAGATGGCTGTCAGGCGCCCGTGAACCTCCTGGTCCGGCGACGCCGTCAGCTAGTCAACGATGCCTGTCGAGGAGTGCGAAGTGACCGACACGTCCGCCGATCTGGTCATTCTCGGCGGCGGTTCGGGCGGCTACGCCTGCGCCTTCCGCGCGGCCGAGCTAGGCCTGTCCGTCGTCCTTATCGAAAAGGACAAGCTCGGTGGGACGTGCCTGCACCGTGGCTGCATCCCGACCAAGGCGCTGCTGCACGCCGCCGAGGTAGCCGACTCCGCCCGCGACGCCGACCAGTTCGGCGTCCGCGCCGCCCTCGAGGGCATCGACATCGACGGCGTCAACAAGTACAAGGACGGCGTCGTCGCCGGCCTGTACAAGGGCCTGCAGGGCCTGGCCAAGGCGCACAAGGTGACGCTGGTCGAGGGCGCCGGGACGCTGGTCGACGCCAAGACCGTCGAGGTCAACGGCACCCGGTACACCGGCAAGAACGTGGTCCTGGCCACCGGCTCCTACTCCAAGACGCTGCCGGGCCTGGAACTGGGCGGCAAGGTCATCGCCAGCGAGCAGGCGCTGAACCTCGACTTCATCCCGGAGAAGGTCGTGGTGCTCGGCGGCGGCGTGATCGGCGTGGAGTTCGCCAGCGTGTGGCGCTCCTTCGGCGCCGACGTGACCATCGTCGAGGCCCTCCCGCACCTGGTGCCCAATGAGGACGAGTTCGTCTCCAAGCGCTTGGAGCGCGCCTTCCGCAAGCGCGGCATCAAGTTCAAGACCGGCGTGAAGTTCACCGGCGCGACCCCGACCAGCGCCGGCGTCTCCGTGAGCCTGGAGAACGGCGAGACCTACGACGCCGACCTGCTGCTGGTCGCGGTCGGCCGCGGCCCGAACACCGCCGGGCACGGCTTCGAGGCCGCCGGGGTGCACATGGATCGCGGCTTCGTCCCCACCGACGAGCGGCTGCGCACCAACCTGCCGGGCGTCTACGCCGTCGGCGACATCGTGCCCGGCCTGCAGCTGGCGCACCGCGGTTTCCAGCAGGGCATCTTCATCGCCGAGGAAATCGCCGGGCTCAACCCGCAGCCGATCGACGAGGCCGGCATCCCGCGGGTGACCTACTGCCACCCCGAGGTCGCCTCGGTGGGCCTGACGGAGGCCGCGGCGAAGGAGCAGTACGGCTCGGTCGAGACCTTCACCTACGACCTGGCCGGCAACGGCAAGAGCCAGATCCTCAAGACCCAGGGCGCGGTCAAGCTGGTCCGCGCCACGGACGGCCCGGTGGTCGGCCTGCACCTGGTCGGCGACCGCGTCGGTGAGCTCATCGGCGAGGCGCAGCTGATCTACAACTGGGAGGCACTGCCGGAGGACGTCGCTCCGCTGGTGCACGCCCACCCCACCCAGACCGAAGCCCTGGGCGAGGCGCACCTCGCCCTGGCCGGCAAGCCGCTGCACGTGCACGGCTGACGTCGGCTCCGCAGTCAGCCAGCACCCCGCCACACCACGAGGAGTCAGCAAGAGATGGCCTTCTCCGTTCAGATGCCGGCACTCGGCGAGAGCGTCTCCGAGGGAACGATCACCCGGTGGCTCAAGCAGGAGGGCGAGACCGTCGAGGTCGACGAGCCCCTCCTGGAGGTCTCCACCGACAAGGTCGACACCGAGATCCCGTCGCCCGCCGCCGGTGTGCTCCAGCGCATCGTCGCCCAGGAGGACGACACCGTCGAGATCGGTGCCGAGCTCGCCGTGATCGCCGACGCCGGCGAAGCAGCGGCCCCCGCTCCGGCCCCGGCCGCGCCCGCCCCCGCGGCGCCCGCAGCCCCGGCCGCGCCCGCCGCGGAACAGCCCGCCCCGCCGCAGCCGGAAGCCCCGCCGCAGCCGGAAGCCCCGGCTCCCGCCGCAGCCCCGGCTCCGGCCGGTGGCGCGGCAGGCACGGACGTCAACATGCCGGCGCTCGGCGAGAGCGTCACCGAGGGCACCGTGACCCGGTGGCTCAAGCAGGTCGGCGAGACCGTCGAGGTCGACGAGCCGCTGCTGGAGGTCTCCACCGACAAGGTCGACACCGAGATCCCGTCGCCGGTGGCCGGCACGCTGCTGGAGATCGCCGCCGGTGAGGACGACACCGTCGAGGTCGGCGCCAAGCTCGCCGTGATCGGCGCCGCTGGCGCGGCTCCGGCCCCGGCTGCGCCGCCGGCTCCTCCGGCGCCCGCTCCGGCTGCTCCGGCTGCTCCCGTCGCCCCGCCGGCGCCTCCGGCTCCGGCTCCGGCTCCCGCTCCGGCTGCGCCGCCCGCGGCTCCGGCACCGGCCGCCCCGCCTGCGGCCCCGGCCGCGCCGGCCGAGCCCGCACCGGCCGGCGGTGCGCCGTACGTGACGCCGCTGGTCCGGAAGCTGGCCAACGAGCACGGCATCGACCTGTCCGCGATCAAGGGCAGCGGTGTCGGCGGCCGGATCCGCAAGCAGGACGTGCAAGCCGCGATCGACGCCAAGCAGGCTCCGGCGCCCGCCACGGCCGCCCCCGCCGCTGCTTCACCGGCCGCTCCGGCGCCGGTTGCGGAGCCGTCGGCGGAGGCCAAGGCGCTGCGCGGCACGACGCAGAAGATGTCCCGGCTGCGCCAGCTGCTGGCCCGCCGGATGGTCGAGTCGCTGCAGACCGCCGCGCAGCTGACCACGGTGATCGAGGTCGACGTGACCCGCATCGCCCGGCTGCGGGACCGCGCCAAGGCGAACTTCGAGGCCTCCGAGGGCGTCAAGCTGTCGTTCCTGCCGTTCTTCGCCAAGGCCGCGGCCGAGGCGCTGAAGCTGCACCCGAAGCTGAACGCTTCGATCGACGACGAGAACAAGCAGGTCACCTACCACGGTGCCGAGCACCTGTCGGTCGCGGTGGACACCGAGCGCGGCCTGGTCTCGCCGGTGATCCACGACGCCGGGGACCTCAACCTCGGCGGCCTGGCCCGCAAGATCGCCGACCTGGCGGCGCGGACCCGGACCAACAAGATCAAGCCGGACGAGCTCTCCGGCGGCACCTTCACCATCACCAACACCGGTAGCCGCGGCGCGTTGTTCGACACGCCGATCCTGAACCCGCCGCAGGTGGGCATGCTCGGCACCGGCGCGGTGGTGAAGCGCCCCGTGGTGGTCGCCGACGAGAACGGTGGCGACACCATCGCGATCCGCTCGATGGTGTTCCTGGCGCTGACCTACGACCACCGGCTGGTCGACGGCGCGGACGCCGCCCGCTTCCTCGCCACGCTCAAGCAGCGTCTGGAAGAAGGCGCCTTCGAGGCCGACCTGGGCCTGTAGAGCTGTTTCGAAGGCGGTTTGCTCAGCGGTGCGAGTAGCGGAACCTCAGGTGCCTTCTCGCTGTGGGATCCCCGACATCATGAATGGCCAATTCACCACGTCGGGGCTGTCCTCGCTGGGAGAACCCCGGAGGGGTGGGCGCCGTGAACCCGCGGCGGTGCAAGCTGAGTCCCACACCGCAAGCGGCTACCGCCGCTTATGAAACAGAACCTCTGATCCGGCGATAGCAACAGGAAGGGCCGCTCACCTCTCGGTGGGCGGCCCTTTCGCTTCTATCCCGGCGGATTCGCTCGCACCGGGCCCGCCGGTGCGGGACGATTCCTGGCATGCGCGTGGTTGTCGCCGGTTCATCCGGGTTGATCGGGACGTCCCTGGTGGCCGCCTTGCGGCAGGCCGGGCACGAGGTGGTCCGGCTGGTTCGCCGGATTCCGACCGCCCCCGACGAGCGGGGCTGGGATCCGGAGGGCGGGCAGCTCGACGCGGACGCGCTGGACGGTGCCGACGCGGTCGTGAACCTCTGCGGCGCGGGCATCGGCGACAAGCGCTGGACGCCGGAGCGCAAGCGGCAGCTGGTGCACTCCCGGGTGCGGCCGACCGAGGTACTCGCCGAGGCCGTCGCCGAGCGGGGCGTTCCGGTGCTGGCGAACGGGTCCGCGGTCGGGTTCTACGGCGACAGCGGTTCGAAGCCGGTGACCGAGGCTTCCGAGCCGGGCGCGGACTTCCTTTCCGACCTCTGCCAACGCTGGGAGGCGGCGACCAGGCCCGCAGCGGACGCCGGTGCGCGGGTGGTGCGGCTGCGCTCCGGCCTGGTCATCTCCCCTTCCGGCGGGCTGCTCGGTCAGCTCCGGCCGCTGTTCTCGATGCTGCTCGGCGGCAGGCTCGGCGACGGCACCCAGTACATGTCGTGGATCTCGCTGGACGACGAGGTCGCCGCGATCCGGTTCGTGCTGGAACGACCCGAGGTCGCCGGTCCGGTCAACCTCACCGGCCCGGCGCCGGTTACCAACGCGGAGTTCACGCGCGCGCTGGGCGAGGCGCTGGGCCGGCCGGCGCCGTGGATCGTGCCGGGCTTCGCGCTCCGGATCGCCCTCGGCGAGCTCGCCGACCAGGCGCTCACCGGGCAACGCGCGTTGCCGACGGTGCTGGAGTCGGCGGGATTCGCGTTCCAGCACCCGTCGGTCGGGGCGGCTCTGGCGGCGGCAGTCTCGTCGTGAGCCTTCGGGCGTTGCCGCTGGCACCGGGGCGTAGCCTGGCCGCGTGAGTCGTGCCAATACTTCGTGCCGCGCATCCGCCGATCCGATGGCCGTGCGCAACCTGGGAACCATCGATTACCTCTCCGCCTGGGACCTGCAGCGCGAGCTGGTCAACGGCCGCACCGAGGGGCTGAACCCGGACACCCTGCTGCTGCTGGAGCACCCGTCGGTCTACACCGCGGGCAAGCGCACCTCGCCGGAGGACCGCCCGACGGACGGGACGCCGGTCATCGACGTCGACCGCGGCGGCAAGATCACCTGGCACGGCCCGGGACAGATCGTCGGTTACCCGATCGTGCAGCTGGCGGACCCGATCGACGTGGTCGACTACGTCCGCCGCCTGGAGCAGGCGCTGATCTGGGTGTGCGACCAGTTCGGGCTGGAGGCGGGCCGGGTCGAGGGCCGCAGCGGTGTCTGGTTTCCGGCCGACGACGGCCGTCAGGAGCGCAAGATCGCGGCGATCGGCATCCGGGTGCAGCGCGGCATCACGATGCACGGGCTGGAACTGAACTGCAACGCCGATCTGACCAGTTTCGACCGGATCGTGCCGTGCGGCATCGCCGACGCGGGCACCACCTCGCTGAGCGCGGAGCTCGGCCGGACGGTCGAGGTCGCCGAGGCGATGCCGCTGGTCGAGAAGGGCGTGCTGGACGCTCTGGACGGCACGCTGCCGGTCAGCGAGCGCAACATCCCGCGCGAGCAGCCGACCGCGGCCGGGGTGACGCTCTCGCTGGATCCGAGCCTGCGCTGATCGGGGTCGGCTGACAGACCGACATCCACTCCTCTAATATTCCGTAATTACGGACTACTAGAGGAGTGGATGTCATGCCGCTGTCCCGCCGCAGCCTGCTCGCCGCCACCGGGGCCGCCGTGCCGCTACTGCTGGTCGCGCCCGCAGCCGTCGCGCAACCGGCCGCCCCGCCCGACCTGGCGACCCCGGAGGGCTGGCTGACCTGGATCAGCGCGAACCGCGACGGGCTCGGCCTCGTGGTCGACGACGGGCGCGGGAACCGGCTGGTGCACCGCGCGGACGCCGCGCAGCCGCTCGCCTCGGCCGTCAAGGTCGTGCACCTGGCCGCCTACTCCGCCGCCGTCGCCGAGGGCAGGCTGAACCCGAAGGAACAGATCCGCCTCGGCGACTGGGAGCGCTTCTACGTGCCGACCGACGGCAACGCGCACGCGACCACGCTCAAGTACCTCGGCATCCCCACCGATCCGACCGGCCTGTACGCGGCGGACCCCGACCAGCGGGTCACGCTCGACGACATGGCCTCGGCCATGATCATGTTCAGCGACAGCGCGGTCCCCGACTTCCTGCGCAACCGGCTCGGCGACGCCGCGCTGCGCAAGGCCGCGGCGGCCGGCGGCTGGGCGCGGCCGGACGTCCGGTCCATGTGCGCGGAGTACCTGTTCCTGCTGCCCGAGTTCGCGCCACCGGCGCAGCTGCCCACCCCGGCCCGGCGAATCTTCGGCTACGCCCTGGAACGGCGCTACAGCAACGACGCCGACCTGCGAAAGCGCGTGCTTGACCGGCTGATGCGCGACGGCCTGCCGCCGTACGAGCAGCAGCTCAGGTGGGGCTCGAAGACGATGTCGTCGACCGCGACTCAGCTGGCCGCGCTGCACCGCGCCATCGCCACCGGCGGCGTCCCGGCCGAGGTCGCCCGCACCCACCTGGAACGCCCGCTCAGCGGCCACCTGCCGCCAGGCGTGCTCGGGATCGGCCTCAAGGGCGGCAGCCTGCCGTCGATCCTGACCTGCGGGATGTCGGTGCGACGCGAGGACGGCACGGTCGCATGGGGAGCGCTGCTCGCGCAGGGCGACATCTCGCTGGAGCAGCTCGGCACCGGCGATCCGGGCCTGCCGCTGCTGCTGGCGATGCAGCAGCCCGAGTGGCGGGACCGGCTTGCACGGGCACTCGCCGGCTGAGGCAAGCTCGACCGGTGACATCGGAGGACTTGCACCAGCGGATCGCCGCGCTGGAAGAGCGCGTCGCGGCCCTCGAAGGCGCGCGACGGGCCGACGAGGTCGAGCCCAGCGGCGGCGTCGTGCAGTACCAGGGCAGCCTGGTCGAGCCGGTCGAGTTGGAGTGGCGCATCCACGTCGACCCGGCCTGGGTGCTCGGCATGGACGACGGTCCGCGCACCGACGTGCTGGCCGCGCTCGGCCACCCGGCCCGGGCCGCGATCGTGCGCCTGCTGGTCCAGGAGGGTGCCCAGCCCGCCGCCGCCCTGCAGGCCGCGGCGGGCCTGGGCTCCACCGGCCAGCTCTACCACCACCTGAAGACGCTGACGGCGTGCGGCCTGGTGGAGCAGGACAAGCGGGGCACCTACCGGCTGCGCGCCCAGGCGACGATCCCGGCCCTGATCCTGCTCACCGCGGCCTCCGACATCGCGGGCCAACTCGCGACGCGCTGAGATCGTCCAGCACGAAACGCCGCCTGCTGGGCGACTCGTCACGAAACCCTTCTCACGTCTCGACCGGTGCGGCGCAGAAGTACGGCGATGGCCAGCACCGCCATCCAGATGGCCATGCCGGCGATGCCGTTGCCGTCGAGGCTCGTCGTGGCGGTACTGGTCACGGCCGCCAGCATCGCCGCCGGCGAAGCGTTGAGCAGGGCATGGCCGACCACCGCGGGCCACACCGATCCGGTAGCCAGCCGGGTCCAGTTCAGCAGCGCGGCGCACACCATGAAGAAGGCGCACAGCGGAATCAGCAGCAGCGGCGCCTTCGCACCGAAGTACAGGCCCAGCGGGGCGTGCCACAGGCCCCAGATCCCGCCGGAGACGACCGCGAGGCTCACCCGGTTCGCGTACCTCTCAGCCAGCCGCGGGACCAGCACCCCGCGCCAGCCCCATTCCTCCCCGAACGCCGTTGGCAGCAGAACCAGCATGCCGACCGGAATCGTGGCCAGCGCCGTGATCACGTCGCCGGGGCCGAGGCGAACCAACCCGAACACGGCGGCCAGCGCGATGGCGAGCGCGGTCAGCGCCGGGATTCCCGCCAGGATCGCAACCGCGACGCCCAGCGTGCGGCCCCTGCTCTGCCCCAGTGCGAGCCCGCTCCTGCGAACCAGCTCCACGACTCCGACTCCCCGCTTCCGGGCCAGCAGGACGGCGATGGCCGGGGTGAACATCATCGCCATCCCGGCGGCCGCCACGTCGATGCCGGCCAGCCACATCGGCGTCGCCACGAGCCAAGCACCACCGAGGGCGACGGCGAGGAACACCGGCAGGCTGAAAGTCGGCCGTATCGCCGGCGGAGCCGAGACGGCTGGTCGTACCTGGCGCATGAGACTCCTTGCCCCGAACAGTCCACACGAAACGTTTCGTTTCGTGCACACTGCAGCACGCCCGCGCCGCCGATGTCAAACGAAACGTTTCGTTTAGAATGACGCGATGGGCAAGCCACCGAACGCGATCCGCCGCAGCGACAAGAGCCGCAAGGCGACGCTCGCCGCGGCCCTGGACCTGTGCGCCGAGCTGGGATATTCGGCCGTGACCGTGGAGGCCATCGCCAACCGCGCCGGTGCCAGCAAGGCCACGATCTACCGGTGGTGGCCGTCCAAGGGCGCGATCGTCCTGGAAGCGATCGATGAAGCAGGCCTGGCGCCCAAGACCTTTCCCGACACCGACGACCTCGCTGCCGATCTGCACACCCAGCTGTGCGGGATCTTGAGCGTGTTCACGGATCAGCGCCTCGGCCCCGCGTTCACCGGCGTGCTCGCGGAGGGCCAACTCGACCCCGGCCTCTCGCAGGAGCTGCGCGAGCGGCTGATCGAACCCCGGCTCGCCCAGTGCTACACCCGCATGCGCAATGCCCAGGACCGAGGGCAGCTGGCCACCGACGCCGACCTGGACGTGGCAATGGACCTGCTCCACGCGCCCATCTACCGCCGCCACGTGCTCGGCTATCCCCTACCCACCCCGGACTATCTCGACAAGCTCATCGAGCACACGCTTCGCGTCCTCGCGCCGGCCTCCGCAACGACGTCATCGCGTGCTCGACGCGATCTCGCCGAGGCGCCGCCGAACCATCCCGAGTAAGGCCCCGGCGCAGATCGCGGCCAGGCGGGGGAAAGACCGCACGCGGGTGTCTCTGCCGCGGAGGCGCGGGACACCACCGAAGGCGTCCCGCGCCGGGAGGTCAGAGCCGGGTGGCGACCTCGGCGGCGACCACGTCGAGGTGGTCCAGGTCGGCGAGGTCGAGGACCTGGAGGTAGAGGCGGGTGATGCCGGTGCGCTCCCGCCAGACCCCGATCTTGTCGACGACCTCGTCGGGCGTTCCGGCCAGGCCGTTGAGGCGCAGCTCCTCGACCTCCCGGCCGATGGCGTCGGCCCGGCGCGCGATCTCCGCGTCGTTCTTGCCGACGCACAGCACCAGCGCCGCGGACCGCACGATCTCCTCCTGCGGCCTGCCGATCGCGGCGCACGCCGCCGCCACCCGCTCGAACTGCTCCGCGGCCGCGTCCAGGCCGACGAACGGCAGGTTGAACTCGTCGGCGAACCGGGCGGCCAGCTCTGG
This sequence comes from Saccharopolyspora sp. NPDC050389, assembly GCF_040655595.1. Taxonomy (NCBI): domain Bacteria; kingdom Bacillati; phylum Actinomycetota; class Actinomycetes; order Pseudonocardiales; family Pseudonocardiaceae; genus Saccharopolyspora; species Saccharopolyspora sp. NPDC050389. The sequence goes on along the minus strand of NZ_JBFAKG010000093.1, from coordinate 14,062 downwards.
CGTCCGCTTCTTGCCCTGCCCGCCGATCAGCAGCGGCGGCCGCGGCTGCTGCACCGGCTTGGGCAACCCCGGCGACTCCTCGATCCGGTAGTACCGGCCGTCGTAGTTGAAGTGCTTGCCGGCCGGGGTGCCCCACAGCCCGGTGATGATCTCCAGCTGCTCGGCGTAGCGGTCGAACCGCTCCTTCAGCGACGGGAACGGGATGCCGTAGGCGGTGTGCTCCTCCTCGTACCAGCCGGTGCCGAGGCCGAGTTCGATGCGCCCGCCGGACATCTGGTCGACCTGCGCGACCGAGATCGCCAACGGGCCGGGCAGCCGGAAGGTGCCGGCCGTCATCAGCGTGCCCAGCCGCACCCGACTGGTCTCGCGGGCCAGCCCGGCCAGCGTCACCCAGGCATCGGTCGGCCCGGGCTCGCCGGACACCGGCCCCATCTTCAGGTAGTGGTCGGAGCGGAAGAACGCGTCGTAGCCGGTGGCCTCCGTGTGCTTGGCCACGCGCAGCAAGTCGTCGTAGGTCGCGCCCTGCTGGGGTTCGGTGAAGATCCGCAACTTGAAGTGTTCGCTCACGATCCCCGAGGCTAGTAGCGGGGTTCTGCCCGTGCCGACCGCCGCCCGCTCAGGCGGCCCGCAGCCCGTCGAGGACGCGCTCGACGCACTCGCCGATGTCCGCGCGGGCCTGCTTGGGCGATCCCGACCCGGCGATCGCGGTGGCGCCCGCCGACAGCGCGCCGAACACCACGCGGGCCAGGGCCTCGACCGGCAGCCGGGCGATCTCCCCCGATTCGACCAGCGCCCCGACCACGCCCCGGACCACGCCGAAGGTGTAGGCCTCCTCGGCCGCCCGCCACCGCTCCCAGCCCATCACCGCGGGCCCGTCCTGCACGACGATGCGCTGGTAGGACGGCTCCAGGCAGACCTCCAGGAAGGCCCGCAGCCCGGACCGCGTGGCCTCCCACGGGCTGCCGGTGCCGGAGATGACCTCGGCGAGGCGGGCCACCACGTTCGTCTCCACCGCGTCGAAGGCCGCCTCGAACAGCGCCTGCTTCCCGCCGAAGTGGTGGTAGAGCGCGCCTTTGGTGACCCGGGCGCGCTTGGCGATCTCGTCCAGCGAGGTGCCCGCGTAGCCGTGCTCGGTGAACAGCTCGACGGCGGAGTCCACCAGCGCCTGCCTGGTGCTTTCCGAGTACTCCACGCGTCGCGGTCGAGCTGTAGCCATGCTCACAACCCTATGACATACCGGCGGTACGGACTCGTGGTACCGTCGGTACACCAACATACTCTCGGTATGCCGCACACCTGGGGTATCACCCCGGGTCCGATCCCGGAGAGCGAAGATGAGTTGGAACGACTTCCGCCAGCGGCAACAGGCGATCCAGACGGTGCTCGACAACGCACGCCGAAACCCGTCCGAGGCCCTGCCCCAGGTGCCCGCGCCCTTCCTCGACGCCACCGAGCTGCTGCGCGCCCTGCAGTACAAGTGGACCCAGCAGCTGACCGGCCGCATCGGCGTCGCGCTCGCCGAAACCGGTGACGCCCCGCACGCCGACCGGGTCCAGGCCGTCACCGCCGCGTGGCGGCGGACCGCGGAGGCCAACCCGGTGCTCCGCGACCTCCTGGACCGGCACGAATCGGATCCGGTGCTACGCCGCGACATGGCCCGCGAGCACCGGCTGCTCGCCGTCGCCGCCGGACTCGCCGAGCACATCGAACCGGCCGACGACACGGCCCGCGTCGGCCGCGCGTTCCTGCAGCTGGTGCGCATCACCCCGGAGCCGTCCCCGCAGTGCATCGGCGGCCGACTGCGCAAGCTGATCCCGAGCTTCTGACCGCCGGGGCACGTTTCGCCTGGTCAAGGCTCGTGAGTACTTTGGAGCGCTATAGCAACCCAAAGTGCTCACGACTCCAGCGGAAACAGCTCCCCAGCGGTCACGAGTGGAGCTGCATCCACTGCCGGGTCTCCACATCGGCCGGAGCCTGCACCAGCAACAGCGCGGAACCGTCCGGCTGCAGCAACGAGCACTCGAAGCGCAGCCGGCGGCCGTCGACCGGCACCGTGACCGGCCAGCCGCCGAACTCGCGGACCGCCCGGCAACTCCACCAGTGCCCCAGGTCCGGGCGCAGCTCCCGCAGCCGGTCCACGACGTCGTCGCCCGGGAACCGGTCGGCGCGCGCCCGGAACCGGAGGAACAGCTCGTAGAGGAACCGCTCCTCGGGCACCAGCATGTCCTGCAGCCGCCTGCTCCCGGCCAAGGCCAGCAGCAGGTTCGGGCGGCCGGACAGCTCCGGCTCCGGCCACACCGCCGCGTATGCAGCGTTGCCCGCCAGGACGTCGAACCGGTGGTTCAGCACGAGCGCCGGCGTCAGCGGCCAGCTCTCCAGCATCGGCCGCAGCCGCTCGACCACCCCGTCATCGTCGGTGTCGTCGGACACGAAGCCGCCCAGCGCCAACAGGTGCCGCCGCTCGTCGCGCCCCATCCGCAGGGTGCGGGCGAGGGCTTGCAACACCTCGCGCGAAGTCCGCACCCTCCCCTGCTCCAGCCACGTGTACCAGGCCAGACCGACCCCGGAAGCCGCTGCGACCTCCTCGCGCCGCAGCCCCGGCGTCCGCCGCCGACCGGTCGCCGGGAGCCCGAAGTCGGCCGGATCGAGCCGCTCCCGGCTCGCGCGCAGGAACGCGCCGAGCTCCCGGCGCCGAGGATCCGCTGCGGTGCTCACGCCGCCAGCCTATGACCTGGGATCACCGCATGAACCCGCTGCTGGCTGGGATCCCGGCAGCCGAACAGGCTGGGTTGCGTCCACCCGGAATCGAAAGGAACAGCCCGTGCCCCAACAGCTTTGGCGCCGCAACCCCGACTCCTCGAACCTGCCGAAGCCCCGGACGTTCGTGCGGGTGTTCGTCGCCGCCGAACAGCTCGAACCGACCACGTCCTGGTACGAGCGGCTGCTCGGCGTCGAGCGCGACATGGTCATGCCGTACCCGGAGAAGGACCTCGCGCTCACGGCGGTCGGCGGCTTCCTGATCATCGCGGGCACCGACGAGTCGCTGGCTCCCTTCCGCCAGACCGTCGGCACTCTGCTGGTTCCCGACGTCGGCCCGTACGAGAGGTGGTTCCGGGAAGAAGGGCTGGAATTCGTCCAGCAGCGGTTCCGCGCCCCGGTCGGCGAAGGTTTCACCGTCCGCCACCCGGACGGCACGGTGATCGAGTACGTGCACCACCGGCCCGCCGCCCACGAGCTCAGCTGACCGGCTGCGGCACCCGTCGCACCAGGCTGGGCAGCGGCAACCGGAGCGCGTGCCCGGCGGTCAGCGCCCGCCGGGCACGCACCGACGCGACCATGCCGCGCACCTGGGCCTGCGGCTCGACGGAGTCCTGCCGCACCAGCTCCACCGGCCACGGCAGCAGGTGGCAGAGCTTGAGCAGGAACACCACCGGCAGCAACACGATCTCCGCCAGCAGCTCCAGCGTCGCCCCGGTGAACAGCACGGCGAACCAGAGCACGAACGGGATGGCGAGGATCGCCGAGATCGGGTCGTCGCCGAAACCGCTGGGCAGGCTGTCCATCGCGTCCTCGAACGACAGCCGGCGGCGCCACAGGAACCAGCGCCGACGCCCGTACGGGCTGAGCCGCCGCGACACCAGCCGCCACCGCCGCGCGCTGATCTCCACCGGCTCGAGCTCGGCCTGCTCGGCCGCCAGCAGCGCACGCGCATCGTCCAGTCCCGGGTTGGTGCCCAGATGTTCGCGCAGAGCCCGGCGCAGCCGGCGAGCCGCGGCAAGGCTGCCGACCCGGATCACGCCCGCGCGGCAACCACGGCTGCTGACCTCAAGCCGCCACCCCGCCCCCATGGCCCGCGCCACCAGCGTGAAGGGCAGCAGCACCAGGACGAGCAGCAGCTCCAGCCAGCAGCCCAGCAACACCGGCACCAGCAGCAGGAGCCAGGCCAGCCGGAGCGCCACCGAGATCGGCCCCTCACTCAACCGCGGCCAGCGATTCCCGGCGAGGTGCAGCCGCAGGACGCGGGACCAAGGAGCCCATCTGAGGCGAACTGCCCAAGAGGTTGTCGACACGACTGTGCAGTATGACGCGCGAGATCGCGAGAACCCGTAGCGCCTGGTAGTGACCCCTCCCACCTTTTCGGACCGCTTGTGTCCGGGGCGTAGCCTGTCGTCGTGACTGTCGCGCCGGAGGGCCGGAAGCTGCTGCGGCTGGAAGCCCGCAACAGCCAGACGCCGATCGAGAAGAAGCCGTCGTGGATCAAGACCCGCGCACGGATGGGCCCCGAGTACAAGGAACTGAAGGGCCTCGTCCGCCGCGAGGGCCTGCACACCGTCTGCGAGGAGGCGGGCTGCCCCAACATCTTCGAATGCTGGGAGGACCGCGAGGCGACGTTCCTCATCGGTGGGGAGCAGTGCACCCGCCGATGCGACTTCTGCCTGATCGACACCGGGAAACCGGCCGAGCTGGACGTCGAGGAGCCGCGCCGGGTCGCCGAGTCGGTGCAGGCGATGGGCCTGCGCTACTCGACGGTCACCGGGGTCGCCCGCGACGACCTGCCCGACGGCGGCGCGTGGCTGTACGCCGAGACGGTCCGGCAGATCCACGCGATGAACCCGGGCACCGGCGTCGAGCTGCTAATCCCGGACTTCAACGCCGAGCCGGACCAGCTCGCCGAGGTGTTCGGCTCGCGGCCGGAGGTGCTCGCGCACAACCTGGAGACGGTGCCGAGCGTCTTCCGGCGGCTTCGCCCGGCATTCCGCTACGAGCGGTCGCTGAAGGTGATCACGCTGGCCCGCGAGGCCGGCCTGGTGACCAAGTCGAACCTGATCCTGGGCATGGGCGAGACGCCCGACGAGGTGCGCCCGGCGCTGCAGGACCTGCACGACGCGGGTTGCGACATCATCACCATCACCCAGTACCTGCGGCCCAGCCCGCGGCACCACCCGGTGGACCGCTGGGTCAAGCCCGAGGAGTTCGTGGAGCACACCAAGGCCGCCGAGGAGATCGGTTTCCCGGGCGTGATGGCGGGCCCGCTGGTGCGTTCCAGCTACCGCGCCGGCCGCCTGTTCGCCAAGGCCACGGTGCACCGCGGCATGCCGCTGCCGGAGAACCTGTCCCACCTGGCCCAGGCCGGCACCGCGGCCCAGGAAGCCAGCAGCCTCCTCAACCGCTGATGCGTTCCGCGTGAAGGGCACCGCTGACCGGCCTCGCCGCTCAGCGGTGCCCTTCGCTCATCACCCGGCCGTGTTTTCGGGGCGGAGTTCACGGCTCGGTCACGCATCTCGGACCGCACCTGCACCCGGCCCGGGCCGAGCCGTATCCTGAAAACCATGGCCAAGCAGGACAAGGCCGCCAAGAAAGCGGCGGCCAAAGCAAGGCGCCAGGCAACACGGGGCCGGATCAAGCAGATCTTCGAGGCGTTCAAGATGCAACGCCGGGAGGACAAGCTGCTCCTCCCGCTGATGCTCGGGGCGTTCCTCGGCGTGACCGTCGTGGTGTTCCTGCTGGGCATGATCTGGGGCCTGCACTGGGTGTTTCTCCCGGTCGGCCTGGCCTTCGGCCTGCTGGCCGCGGTGATCCTCTTCGGCCGCCGCGTGCAGTCGACCGTCTACCGCAAGGCGGACGGCCAGCCCGGCGCCGCCGGATGGGCCCTGGACAACCTGCGCGGCCGCTGGGTGCTGACCCAGGCCGTGTCGGGCACCGCTCAGCTCGACGCCGTGCACCGGCTCATCGGCCGCCCGGGGATCGTGCTGGTCGGCGAGGGCTCCCCGCACCGGGTCAAGTCGCTGATGTCGCAGGAGAAGAAGCGGGTCGCCCGGCTCGTCGGCGAAACCCCGATCTACGAGATCACCGTCGGCAACGAGAAGGACCAGGTGCCGCTGAGCAAGCTGCAGCAGCGCATCATGAAGCTGCCGCGCAACATCGGCCCGGCCCAGATCGACGCGATCGAGAACCGGCTCGCAGCGCTCGCCAGCCGAGGCAACGCGCTGCCCAAGGGCCCCATGCCGCAGGGCGCCAAGATGCGGAACGTGCAACGCGCCGTTCGCCGCGCGAAGTAAGAAGCAACCAGAACGAAGAAGCGGGGGCGGGGGGGGGGAGCCCGGGCCCCGGAGTGATTTGGGGCAAGTAAGCGGGGGGGGGC